>BTTF01000007.1:0-40100 GCA_036244995.1 bacterium
TTGTTCTATCCTTCCTCATGGTGGCGTTCTCCTTTCTTTCAATTAGATTTTCTAATTGTTTTCCTATGAAAGGATACGCCACCTTTAACCTCTTTTTCCACACCTTTTTATTGTACCCCTTTTCTCTACAGATTCAGGATAAAAACTTAACTGCTTCTTTTTGACAGGATTTACTGGATTTACTGGATTTCTTTCTACAGATTCAGGATAAAGACTTAACTACCTCTTTTTTAGACGGGATTTACATGATCTACTGGATTTTTCTTTTAAAGAACTAACAAGAATATTTCTATCCTTTGTTTTTATCCCGTTAATCCTGTTAATCCTGTCTAAGGAAAGTCTTTTAGTTTTTTAGAGTAAAGACTAACTACTGTTTTTTGACAGGATTTACATGATTTCTTTTTCTTCTTTTAAAATATGCCTTCTTATTATTGCCAATACTTTATCGAGCGTCCTCTCATAAGAGGGTTCGATTTTATTATTAACATCCCTCACATGCTTATGATGAGGAAAGGTCTCAACATCCCAGTCAGGCGCATTATCCCATCTGAATAATAATTTCTTTTCTTTGTCTTGCCAGTGATATGAATAAGATTTACGTTCACCATTTATTATTGTCTCCCTAACATAAAGAATAGAGTTGTCTATAAGCATTATATGCACCCTCAGTCTGAGGTTATCTCCAAATACTTCATATTTCTCGATATGATAGGAGCATATTATATCCTTATAAGCTTCAAACAGCTTTAGCATTTTTCAATTCTCTTATCTTTCCGCTCCACCATTTAATGGCATTTACGGCAAATTGCCAGTCCTCAAGATCATTCTCCAGTTGAAAATCCTCCATCCCTTTTTTTCTGCGAACTTCCTTCTTTAAAGCCAAATAGTTTTTACCGTATTTTTTCTTATAAAATTCGCACTCAGCTTTATATTGATCTAACTTGAAGAGTGATTGAAACAGCGCAATATCTCTTAAAGCACTGTCCTCGCTTTCGTAACCGATTTCTTTAAGAATAGTCTTGTATTTATTCATTTGCTTCCTCCTTCATAAGCACTTATTTCTCCCAATAAACTCCCTGAGTTTTTCAGTACGCTTCTCAAGGTCTTCAGGGCTTAGGCGGCGCAAATATATTAAGGTATAAACTTATATTCTCTTTACTTTAGGAGCATAGCATTTTTAGGGCTCACACTTGCTACCTTTATTCCCTTCCGCCGCCTAATCTTAATGGGCAACCCTACAGGATTACAGAATAATTATAATATTTCTTTCTTCTTTCCAAATTCAAGATAAAAGGCCAACTGCCTTCTTTTTTGACTGGATAAAGGCATAACTACTGTTTTTTTGACAGGATTAACATGATTTACTGGATTTCTTTCTACGGATTCAGGATAAAAACCTAACCACTGTTTCTTTTGACAGGATTTACTGGATTTACTGGATTTTCTTCTTCTAAAGAAACTACTAAATTTAATTCTTTTGTTTTTATCATGTTCATCCTGTTAATCCTGTCGAAGGAAAGTCTTTTAGTTTTTTAGAGTAAAGAATAACTACTGTTTTTTAGACAGGATTTACTGGATTTACTGGATTCTTCCTTCTTTTGAAGAAACTGATAAAGATTTTTCTTGTTTTATCCTGTTAATCCTGTTAATCCTGTCTAAGAAAATCCTTTGTCTTTTAGTCTGGACGGCCTCATGATAAAGACTAACTACCTCTTTTTTAGACGGGATTTACAAGATTTACGGGATTTTCTTTAAAGAAACTGATGAAATAATCTTTTCTTTTGTTCTTATCCTGTTAATCCTGTCTAACAAATTCCTGGGTTTTTGACTGGATTACTGGATTTTCTCCTTTCTTTCCAACAGCTTCAGGATTAAAAACTGAACTCTTTTAGACGGGATTTACTGGATTTCTTTCTTATTTCATAACTACACTTGCAATTTACTGATTTTCATCTGTCAGCCGGATTCTTATACGATATTTACTTACAGTAATCAAGGCTTTTTTCACTAAATCCTTCCGGTGCAGTTCTATTACACGCAATAAAAATTTTCCCTGACTCCTGGCAGGAATATTCACTAACCTAATTATTGCCGAATGAGGCATGCTAAAGACAAAAACAAGTTCTCCAAAATCCTTATCGGCTGTAATCAAGATTAAATCTTCATCAAAAGCTTTCTTGAGAATGGCATTGTCGCTTGGATCTTTGCCACTTTCGGGTATCCATATCACATCAAACCCAGCTTCTCTAAGGTCTTTTACAGCAAAACTTGAAATGCAACTGTCAATCAGGAATTTCATTATTATCCTGTAAATATTGCCGGCTCAATCCTCTCATGCGCAACCATTCGATGAGCATAAAGCAGACACGCTTGTATATCTTCCTTTTCTAAAAAAGGATAGCCTTCCAACAGTTCTTCAACCGTAGAGCCGGCAGCAAGCATTCCAAGGATGTGTTCAACTGCTATCCGCATTCCTCGAATAACAGGCTTTCCACCAAAGATTTGAGGATTAAAGGTAATACGATTCAAAAGCTTTTCGTCGTTCATTGCTATTTAACCTCCATACTAATCCTACTCTGGATTCTTTCTTCTTCCTTATAACTTCAGGATTAAAGACTAACTACTGTTTTTTGACGGGATTTACTGGATTTTTCTCTTCCTTAACTACCATTTTTTAGACGGGATTTACTGGATACTTTTTGTCTTTAAAAGAATTTAACAAAAATAATCTTTTTTTGTTTTTATCCTGTTAATCCTGTCTAAGGAAAGTCTTTTAGTTTTTAGAGTAAGCAACTGCAAGATGAAAGGATAACTGCCCTTTTTTAGACTGGATTAACAGGATTTACTGGATTCCTTCTGCGGATTTAGGATAAAAACCTAACTGCCCTCTTTTTAGACAGGATTTACAGGATTTACTGGATTTCTTTCTACGGATGCAGGATAAAAACCTAACTGCCCTCTTTTTAGACTGGATTAACAGGATTTACTGGATTTCTTTCTACGGATGCAGGATAAAACCTAACTACTGTCTTTTGACAGGATTTACATGATTTACTGGATTTCTTTCTACAGATTCAGGATAAAGAATAACGACTTCTTTTTTGACAGGATTAACTGGATTTACTGGATTTCTTTCTTTTGAAGAAACTAACAAAAATATTTCTTTTTTGTTTTATCCTGTTAATCCTGTTATATTATATTTATATCTCAGAATCGAGTCGTTTCAACTATATTTTATAAATATTGTCATGGTGTTCAAAATCAAGCAATGTTACTAACTTTTTTTCTTCATTGATTTCATATATCAGCACATAAGATCCCCATACATGAACCCTTCGCTTGTTTTGCAAGGGTTTCTTTAAAGACTTGAAACGATAAGGATCATCAAGTATATCTTGCACTTTTTTATCTATTGATGCCAGCATTCCCCTGTCTTTTTTCTTAAGTTTCCTGAACTTCTTATCAAGACTTTCTTTAACCGCAAGGTCATACACTATTTCAAACCGTATCTTTTACCAAAGTCTTCAACTGTTATTGTTTTTTCAAGGTCAATGTCTCTCATCCGTAAAATAAATTCATCACGCAAGTCAGGTTCTTCGATAAGACTTTTCTTAATCTGAGACACATCACGCTGTAAATCAACAACTTTTTTATAAATACTTTCAAGGGTGATTTTTTCCATTACTTAATCCTCCTTTGAATATTATATCATATGTCTTATAAGGCGTGCGTCAAGTTTACTCGTTGATTGGTGATCAGTTGGTTGGTTGACTATGTGCCCCAATCAACTATTCAACTGCATCTATTCCTTTTCAATATCTTAAAAAGATCATGAAACTCATCTCTATCCATGTCATATGAAAATTCGTCGCCAAGTTGAAACCAATTAAATATTTCTCTTTGTTTTATCCAGTTAATCCTGTTAATCCTGTCTAAGAAAAGTCTTTTAGTTATTAGACTAAAGAATAACTACTCTTTTTTAGACTGGATTTACATGATTTCTTTCTACGGATTCAGGATAAAAACCTAACTGCCCTCTTTTAGACGGGATTAACAGGATTAACTGGATTTCTTTCTTCTTTTAAAGAAACTACTAAAATTAATTCTTTTGTTTTTATCATGTTTATCTTGTATGCCCTGTCTAAAGAGCACTTCTTCTCATTAACTTTTCTCAATTACAGAAATAATCGACGCTACTATACTTTGCAGGGTGGCATTGTTGCCATGATCCAGGCTTTCCGGTCGCTGCCGGTGTTCTAAAATGACCTTTGTTTTTATATCCTCAATACTTTCCAGGAGGATAAGCCGACCAGCATTTGCTAAATATCGATCAACCGCTCCGATTGTACCCCGGAATATACTATAAACCGGAACGCCCAAGGCTGCTGCCTCACGGTTCATGGTTCCACCACCGCTTATTACCAGATCAAAATACCACATAAGGTTTAGCCCATCAACTACCTGGTCCGGGATTATTATCCTGCGATTTGAATACATTTCCTGCCACATATTCTTTATCCATATCTCTTGTTTCTTATAGCGAGGCAATATTATCATTCGCACATTATCTCTTTGACCAAGATAGGTACTGCTGCCTCGAAAAGTTGTTCGCTCTTCGGGTTGTGATAATGGGCTTCTATGGCCGGAGGCCGTATTGTTATAACCAGGTCTTCCTCTCCAAGTCCCAAACTGTTTTTGACAGACGAGTCCGGTACAAAGTTTGGCACATAAACATCTTCCTTGATGCCGGGATACTTTAGAATCTGCCGTTTATTGAGCTTAATAGCATTGTCAGGAATTACCTCAGGCACAATTACCCACTTCGGATGTGCTAATGGGAGCATAGTGGCATGTTCATAGTCGAATATAATTACCGATGGTATTCCCAACATTGAGGCTAATATAAGCTGGGAGCGAGAACCATGAGACAACGCCAAATCCGGTTTTTCTCTCAGCACCGCAGGCATCAATTGAAATGCTCGAAAAACAAGTCCGGTTAGTTTAATGATTTTGTTCTTGCCATAGTGTTTTCCAATACGCTTGTAGCTAAGATTTAGTAAATCGGCTAATCCACATGTCTGAGAACAATCCCGGGCTGTCAGCATTACATGATAGCCACGATTATTCAGTTCCTCGATAATTGGTTTAAAAAAAGGTACATGGGGCGAATTATCTAAATCAATCCATTTTTTTTCTTGTTAGAAACTGCCATTGGAATCCCTTTCTTGCTGATTTGGTTGATTGGTTTGGTGAAGAACTGTTGACTGGTACAAGGTTAGAGGTAATACGGTTTGAGTGTTTATGGTTTGAGGCTAAACCCCCATTCTCCAAATTTATATTTTCAGCCGCGGATTTAATCCTTTTTGCTGCAAATAAGCCTTATTCTTAATTAACACCCTGTCTTTATTTTCTATCTCCTCGATCAACTGTTTTATGTCATTTTCTGATGTAACTTCACCTATATCGATTAGTGTGGATATTACGTCTTCTAAATTGAAAACATCAATTCCA
This sequence comes from bacterium, assembly GCA_036244995.1. GTDB lineage: Bacteria > Nitrospirota > Thermodesulfovibrionia > Thermodesulfovibrionales > JdFR-85 > BMS3Bbin07. Next base: position 5,512 of record BTTF01000007.1, read on the forward strand.
AGATTAAGTCTCTGGCTTTCTTTTTTTACCCGATTATCATTAGATAACAAAATAGCATTTTCCCGCAATGCAAGGACTATTGCCTCTATCTCTCCAAAATGAAGATTCATACTTTCATCTAAATCTTTAATCTTTGAAGTTTCATCGGATGTTAAGATGGGCAAATTCAGAATCCTATCGTCAATCAATCGAAGAACATAATCAACAAAACCGTATCCTTCCTTCTTAGCCCTGATTATTTCTTCATAAACTCGTTGCGGTACAATAAACTGAGCATCTGTAAAAAGCTTCTGAAGGAGTTGAAATCTTTTTATTTTAGCTATGCAACTAAGAATGTCGGTATCAATGATTACAATCACTGTTTAATAAACTCCCTGAGTTTTTTAGTATGTTTCTCAAGGTCTTCAGGGCTTAAGTTGCCGATTTCGCGTAAAATCCCTCTCTTTGCTAATATATCCTTAAACTCAATTATGCCTACGCCAGCTCTTTCAGACGCCTGTCCAAGGGAAACCTGCCCTTTCATGAAAAGATCTATTGCTATGTTTAGTCTTAGGTCTCCCCTGGAGATAATGAGATTTCGAATGGCGTCTCTGATAAGCTCATTACGGTTGTTATATGACCCCACTCTAACCAAAGACTCCATTTCATACTCAAAAAGATTTTTATCCACTTTTTTTCTCACAGTCTGCTCCTCCTGAAATTTAACAGTCTCGTAAAAAATCAGAAACACCCTATTCTGTCATTCTGAATCCCGAATCAAGTTCGGGAAATCTATATAAATCAAGAATTTATGAGACGCAGTCTATTCGCCTTGCCACGCCTGAAACAAGTTCAGGGTGACAATTAGGGACTTTTTACGAGTGCATCAAAGAATAACTACTTCTCTTTTTAGACAGGATTTACATGATTCCTTTCTACAGATTCAGGATAAAGACTTAACTACTTCTTTTTGACAGGATTTACAGGATTTACTGGATTTCTTTCTACAGATTCAGGATAAAGACTTAACTACTTCTCTTTTTAGACAGGATTAACTGGATTTACTGGATTTTTCTTTTAAAGAACTAACAAGAATATTTCTATCCTTTGTTTTTATCCTGTTAATCCTGTTAATCCTGTCCAAGGAAAGTCTTTTAGTTTTTTAGAGTAAAGAATAACTACTGTTTCTTTTGACAGGATTAACTGGATTTACTGGATTTCTTTCTACAGATTCAGGATAAAAACCTAACTGCCCTTTTTTAGACGGGATTAACATGATTTACTGGATTTCTCTCTACAGATTCAGGATAAAGACTTAACTACTGTTTTTTTGACTGGATTAACATGATCTACTGGATTTTTCTTTTAAAGAAACTGATAAAGATTTTTCATGTTTTTATCCTGTTAATCCTGTCTAAGAAAATCCTTTGTCTTTTAGTCTGGACGGCATCAGGATTAAAGACTAACTACTCTCTTTTAGACGGGATTTACTGGATTTACGGGATTTTCTTTCTTTTAAAGGAACTGCTAAATTCTCTCTTTGTTTTCATCCTGTTAATCCTGTCTAAAAAAATCCTTTGTCTTTAAGCTCTTTTTAGCGAGTGCGTGAAGGAATGTAGAATTGTCCACAGTTAGCTTCATTTGATATTTAGCTGGCCATTGAGAATACTTTCTCTACAGCCTTTGGTAGTTCAATTGGAATGAAATAATCAGCAGGATACAAGTAATCTTCACCGGATTCATCGACAATTCGTAAGCACTTATGTTCAGCGGCATGAGTATCGGGTATCACTTGATAAATCTTTCGTGGTTCCAATGATGCTGGATAATCATCATTTTTTATACAGATGATAAATTTGCCGATACCATATGCTTCATACCAATGCACCTCTGCCTCGCACATACTACCGTCACAAAGGCGAACCGTTGCGGTTCCTTTGAGTTTTCTCCAACGACCTCCACCATACACCTTCTGTAAACGTGAAAGCTCATTGATTGAATTACCAACTGCAATTATTTCAATGTTGGCAAGCTTCCCGATAACTTCAACTTTCATTAAACTACCCCGCTGCAAGCAGACGAGGTATTAATCCATCTTCATACTAAGTACGCAGCAAACTGCGGGGAATTAACCCCCAAGAGATTAAATTCAATATAATTATAGCAGTTACTAATCTTAATGGGCAACCCTACAGGATTACAGAATAATTATAATATTTCTTTCTTCTTTCCAAGTTCAAGATAAAAGGCCAACTACCCTTTTTTTAGACAGGATTTACTGGATTAACTGGATTTCTTTCTGCAGATTCAGGATAAAAAACTAACTACTGCTTTTTTTGATGGGATTAACATGATTTGCTGGATTTTTTCTTTTAAAAAACCAATAAAAATACTTCTTTTTTGCTTTATCCCGTTAATCCTGTTAATCCTGTCCAAGAAAGTCTTTTAGTTTTTAGACTTGTTATCCCGTTAATCCTGTCCAGGAAAATCCCACTTTTTAGCTATTTTTGTACCTGGACAGCTTAATGTAAGGTCAAACCAGTGGCTTACCTATCAATGAATTACGCATTGCTTCATTTTTCAGAACTTTCCTGTCAACTTTTCCATTTGACGTGGCAGGTAAAGAATCATAAATTTCAATCACTTCGGGTATCATATAGCCTGGTAGAAACTTGCTGCAGTGATCTAAAAGATCACTTGTTTCCAGCTTTCTCTCTTCAATGGGTGATACATATGCTATAATTCTATTTCCAAACAACTCGTCGGGAACATTTATTACAGCGGCCTGATTTATTAAAGGATGGTTGGTTAGAGTGACTTCAATCTCATCTAATTCAATCCGGTATCCTCTGCTTTTAATCACACGATCTTTACGTCCAATGAAAACAAAATTGTCATCCCGGTCAATTCGCACTATATCGCCTGTCTTATATACTTTTGAATTATGCAAAGAATCACGTGGGTCTGTAACAAATTGCTCATCGGTCATTTTTTCATCATGCCAATAGCCTGTTGCCACAGCGGAACTCTTAACGTAAAGTTCTCCTTCTTCCCCCGGACGAGTAATAACTTCCCTGTTATCATTTGTCGCAAATACCTCAAAGTTTGGAAACGGCTTTCCTATTGGTATTTTCCATGCGTCATCATCCGGTATGTCTTTTATGTGGTAGCACATTGACGAATTAGCTTCCGTCTGGCCATAAATGTTATAAAATGAGGCGTTCCTTATATGTTTTTTGAGTATACGAAGATACTTTACCGGAAGGATGTCTCCGGAAAAATGAACAATGCGAAGGGACTTAAACTGAAAGCTTTCCAACCCGCCACGATGTGCCAGCAATGCCAGAACCGATGAAACCGAATTCCAGATCGAAATATTATTCCTGTCGATATACCCGGCTAATTTCACAGGAAACATAGAGAGGAATTCGGGGATCATAATGATTGTTGCACCTGATTTAATCGCCACAAATATGTCAAATACCGAGAGATCGAAATGAAGAGGCGCCTGGCAACAAAGCTTATCAGTAGTGTTTATTCCAAAAAAATCAGATGCCGTGTTAACAAATGTCAAGGCATTTAAATGGGAAATAACAACACCCTTAGGCTTTCCTGTGGATCCGGAGGTATGGAGAATGTAGGCTGGATCAATATCCGTAATGTTCGATTGAATACGCCCCTTTCCATTGAGAAAAAGTCTTTCCCTGGGGATAATCTCCGGATTTTTGTACTGTTCTGTTAACTGCCGAGCATCGCCTTCGATAATTAGAACTTTTCTCAGTGCAGAATTCGTATCAAGATTGGGAATAAGCTTATCGGCATCCTGACTGGAGGTCAGCAATAATTGTATTTCACAGTTATTTATGATATATACAATCCTGCTTGCAGGGGCTAAAGGATCAACAGGTACATATGAAGCCCCTGATTTTAAAATGCCGAAGATACAGATAACGGATTCAATTGATTTATTCAGCATTAAACCTACCCTGTCGCCTGTCTTCACTCCCAACTGTGTTAAGGCCTGAGAGAGTTGATCACTCTTAATATTCAGATCAGCATAAGTTATCGAATCCTCTTTACAGACTACCGCTTTCTGATCCGGGAACCTGTCAGCACTGTTCCGGAGCAGATGCTGAAGTAAATACACATGCATTTCATTCATTATTTATAAGTTTTTTGTTAGTCTGTGGTTTTTTAAAATTCATAGTCCGAGAAAACTTGCAATAATATTCTTTTGAATCTCGGATGTTCCCGAATATATTTTGCCGGCTATAGAATCCCGAAGATGCCTTTCAAAGTCCAACTCTGTTGAATAACCATAAGCTCCATGAATCTGGAGTGCTTCCAGACTGTTTTCAACGTAGCTTTCACTTATGAACAACTTTGATATTGCCGATTCTACAGGGACTCTTTTGCCTTGAGATTTCATCCATGCAACTTTGTAAAGAATAAGCCGTGACAGCTCAATTCGAACCCTCATTTCCGCAATCTTGTTTGATATGGATTGGTATTTACCGATTGGCTTTCCAAACTGATACCGAACTTTGGCATAACTAATACAGTCTTCCAACTCTTTTTCCATCGCTCCTAAATGAGTAGCGAATAAACAGCTTCTTTCCCATTCCATCTCCGAATTGAATATGGCAGAGCCCGCTCCTTCCTTACCCAGTCTGTTTTCTTCCGGAACTTCACAGTCATCGAAAATAACCTCTCCCATGGGGCAGGTTTTCAGTCCCATCATATTTAGAGGCTTTCCCACCGAAAAGCCTTGAAAATCCTTCTCAACAATGAAAACAGAAATACCGGCAAAACCTTTTTTCTCATCTGTAACTGCAAAAACAAGAAGAATATCTGCGATAGGCGCATTTGTTATAAACATTTTAGTGCCATTGAGGATATATCTATTCCCTTTTTTTTCGGCCTTGCATTTAATGCCGTATGCATCAGAACCGTAATCAGGCTCTGTCATGGCATGTCCTCCAATCAATGCTCCACTTATGAGAGCTGGGAGGTATTTTTCCCTTTGTTCATCGGTTCCGAATCTCAGGATCGGAGATTCGCAGGTCCAGATGTGTGAGTTTACAGCAAACAGCAGACCGCTGTCTCTACATGCATAACCCAGCCCCTCCATGGTGAGAATACACGTCAGTATATCCAGTCCGAGGCCGCCGTATTTCTCAGGCATGGAAAGTCCCTGGACCCCGAAACCGGCACATCTCTTCCATCCATCCATATTGAATTCACTATTTTTTTCACGTTCTTTTACATCATTGTTGAGTTCACGCCTTGCGAACTCAATGGCCGTTTTTTTAAAATTAATCTGCTCATCGGTTAATGAAAAATCCATAGACCTACCTCACATTTCCTATAGTAACTATTCAGCCACGAAGACTCTAATTAGTCCACAGATACTAAAAAGATTCTGTATTTATAGATTAGAAAAATCCGAGTAATCCGTGAAATCTGCGGATATAAATTCCTTAATATTTGTGTCTTTGTCTCTATTAGTAACTTTCTGTATTTTAGTCTTAAAAGCTAACCCATAAGGGTCTGATTTTTGCTTCTCCCTGATGCCAACCCTACAAGTGCATGAATTATTGCCCATGAAGCAAGATGTGAAGAGAGGGATTGTGGATCCTGATTCGGGTAAACCTCTACATAATCGAGGCCTGCTATTCCGGATTTGCCTATTTCGTATAAGGCAGAGAACAACTCGTGAGGGAAAAGACCGTTAAAATCAGCGGGACCTCCCGGATTGAAACCTGCATCCATGCAATCGCTGCAGATAGTAACAAAGACATATCTTGTGTTTTCACGAGCAATACTTATTGCTTCGTCCACAACAGTGTCTATCCCCCGTCTTCTGATTTCCCTGGTTGTGTAGATCGTGGCCCCCATTTTTTTTGCATATTCCATCTGTGACGGTGAATTTCTTGGACCCCTGATACCCATATGTACAATGCTCTTTTTTCTAACCTTTTCAATCTGGGCAATCCTGTGAATCGGACCACACCTTGGATACTCGTCATTCCCAAAACTGCTTACATTATCAAAGTGAGAATCAAAATGTATTACACCGATATCACCATCACGGTTTTCACTTAAGGCTTTAATGATTTCGGGTGTAAACGAGTGGTCTCCACCTAAAACGAATGGAATGCTCCTGTTTCCATATATTGAATCCATTGTTTTAAACACATTCTTCATAGTCTCAAGTGGATCATCCGGATTCACAACTACATCTCCGACATCTCCGATCCTCAGATAGTCAAATAAATCCAACTCATATTCAGGCAAAAACCCGCCATATCGAGCAGAAGCATGCCTTATTGTCCGTGGTGCCAGTTCACATCCTGTATGTGTTCCCCAGGTGATTGTTCCTTCCCATGGTACCCCGGCAAATATCACATCATACCCATTATCGATAGACTCCGGATTGAGCACTCTGGTTCCAAGAAAGGAGGGGGTATCTCCATATACCTTTGGCAGTGAGGCACTTCTGTTTGGGACCATGGGAATATCTTTAGAATTCATTCAGCATACCTTTCTCAAGAGTTTGTTTATGTATGATGAAGTCGTAAAAAGTTTGAAAATGCCGTTTTTTGTCATTGCGAGGGAAGCGAAGCAATCTCTATCCGTCTTGTTTTACAACAGATTGCTTCGTCGCTTTACTCCTCGCAATGACAGTTTTGGACTTTTTACGAGTTCATCATTTACAGTTACTTCTTATTTCAGATTCGCCCACAACTTTTTTAAGAAACAGAAAGCGATTCAACCTCAACGTTTTCAATTCCCTCCATTTATTTATGACCCTGGTATTCCAAACTGCCGGAATATTATCAGCCCAATAGTAGGCATAAGCTTTCAAATAGCCTTTGTCACGCAATGAATACATTGCACTATTTTGAAGTGTTGCTGCCAAGTTATTCCCTCTTTCATCCGGAACTACAAATATGTCAAAAGAATAAACATAATCCTGTGACCACTTAATTCCAAGCCATTGAATATCCGGATGGTCTAATACATGTTCGGATTTGCCTGAAGCAAAATACCAGATATCTCCAATAATCTTATTCCCCCTCACAATTGCATGACTACGGTATCCTTTTCCAAGATAATGCACGGCTTTAAGATATCTATTCCTAAAAAGATATTGATAGTTATTATTGGTAAATGTCTCCGGGGTTATCTCTATAAATTTTATATTTGATCGTTGCAAAAAAACCGTACTGTCATTCACTTCAGGTAGTTTTTTCTCAACAAGTATAGCTTTCCTGTTTATATAGATAGTTTCGTGCAGAAATGAAGACCAACCATTACTCCTGATAAACTCACAAATCTGTGTAACGCGCATTTTAAGAAGATTGATCATTTACCTTTTCTTTTTTTTATCTCCTAAAAATGCAGAAATAGCTTCAATAGTCTGAAAATTATCAGGAATCAGTTCATCATCGGCTATGTGAATTGAAAAAGTCGTCTCCAGGTATGCAAGCAATTTCTGTATCCCAAGAGAGTCAATTATACCCGTTTCAATTAAATTATCTGTAACTTTTAAATCAGCATGACTCCTGTCTCTAATAAGTTCTGTCTGAATAAATTCTTTTACTGCTTTATTGTCATCCACAGCAATACTCCTTTTACCTGAATTTGCTCTTTTGCCTGTTTACTCCTCTATAGAAAGTCAGAGAAAAAACCATATATCTCAAGTCTTATAACCACGTAGAAAGCTGTTGGTGTTGAGGAGCGTCATTGGACAGAATTCTATATCTCTAAAGCCCGCCTCTTCTAACCAACATCTGGTTTCCCCAATAGAATGATTTCTCCCCTCTGAGGTAATACAAAGCTGAATGAGATCAAGCAGGATAGACCATCGTCCACCCAAACGATTGTCCTGCATGTACTGAGCCTGGATGACCAAAGACCCGCCCGGATTGATTGAGCGATACAACCGCTTAGTGAGATTACGGCTGGCTTGCTCTCCCAGCATATGCAGTGTGTTAGAAACCAGTATAATGTCATACGATCCCGGGATTTCGTCCTTCACGGCATCCAGAGGCAAATAATAGACTTCATTCTTGTTCGGATACCTCGTCCGGACTTCCTTTGCAACCTCCAATACCCCAGGAAGGTCTAACAGATAGAGTTGCAGATTCGGATTATGCATTCCCAAGTGAAATGCATATGTGCCGGGTCCACAACCTAAATCCAGCAAGGTCTTACTCCTGGTCGTATCAAGAAATCGTGCCAATTCCTTACCGCGAAGTGATGCATAGTTGTGCATCGCCAAAGTAAACTCCCGTGTATGATCTTCATCTACGCCAAGGTGAGTTGAGGGGTCAACTACCGGTTCTGATTTCAGTATGGCTTCATCGAGTTTGGAGAGCGCAAAACGGAAGTAGTCCAGGTTGAGAATCCAGTTGCCGAGGTAATTCTCACCGGCAGATGGTAGCAAGACCGAACGACCAGCGGATGCCACTCGATAGTTTAATCCATCTGTGGATTCGAGCAGTTTCAGAACAACCCCTGCATTCAACAAGCGTGCAAGAGTTTCAGGTCGAGTATCCAAGACTGCTGCAAGCTCATCTAATGTTTTGCTTTCTTCGCCAATACACTCAAAGATTTTTAACTTGAGCAAGGCAAACAGAATACTGGACTGAAAAAATCCTTCTGCAATAGAAAGCACTTCGAGCTGATCTTTCTTTATGTCAGAATCCGATTTCAGCATTTATTGAAAAGTAAAAACGTAATAGTTCACCATAGGAAAATGTTTGACAAGTAGTCAAGGAACAAAATTATCCGGAGCACCTTTTTCCTGAACAAAAGTAATAATTTTATGAAGCGGCCTTTCTTTTGCGTTGAATAAACGTTATGACTTTTTCTGTTAACAATCTCAAGGATAGTCCTGGAAGCTCATTAATCCATGGTGATCCTGGCAGGGCTTTTAATGTCTTGAAAAGACGGAGTCTGGCAAATTTTTTATAAATATGGGCAAGCTGTCCGTGGGTTAACCTTTCTGAAAGGATTACAGATGATGCATCATTGTCATTGAATTTAAAATTAAGATTGCTCCAATCCATATCATCGGTAACCAGGTTTCTTTTAATGGCATATTCCCAGATGGGAGTACCGGGCAACGGAGACAATATATTTATGTCAACAAGAGCAAGGGGGGCCTTTTTGATAAACTCATAGGTCTGCATTATTTCCTCTTCAGTCTCATCGGGCGCGCCGATGATAAAATCAGCATTAACCTGTATGCCGGCGCTTTTAAAAAGTTTTACTGCATTCCAGTTGTCCTTTACAGTCACGTTTCCTTTAAGATATTGCAATGTGCGGTCACAACCGCTTTCAAGCCCCATCTTCACGGAAACCACGTTTATTGCTTTCAAATTTTTCACTGCACCCGACGTTACACTGTTTGAACGGCACCAGCATGAAAACTTTACCCGCTTATGGAACCCATTAGCAACAACCATCTCAGCAATTTGCTGAAGGCGCTCTTTATTGGCTACAAAGTTATCATCGGAAAATCTAATTACTTTTACACCATTTTCAACAAGTTCCCGGATCTCTTCAATGACATACTCTGCTGTTGCATAACGCACTTCTCCCCAATAACGGCTGCATGCACAGAAAACACAGTTGAAAGGGCAACCTCGGGCAGTATACAAATAACTGCGATAGCCATAACCGATAACCGAACGGTTAGGATGGGACAGTTGATCAAGTGAATGACACACAGGACGATCCGGCGTTCTCAGGAGTTTGCCGTTATCATGATAGACTATACCCTTTATCCCGGCAAGGTTTTCCGGATGAAAACCGCCATATTCAATAAAGCAGCGCATAAGCTCAAGGAAGGTCTCTTCACCTTCTCCAATGCAGCCGACATCCATGTCTTCTGTAAGACAATCGGGCACTGAGGTAATATGCATTCCGCCGATTATTACCGGCAATCCGTGTTCTTTTGCGATACGGGCATACCTGATTGCGTAGTTGTAATTCTGCGTAACAGAGCTTATGGCAACTATATGAGGTTTAAAGGAGGCAAGCTCATCCTCTATCCTGTTGGTCATAAAACGGAATTCAAATACGTCAGGCCCTAAATGTTTTTCTACGTTTGCGGCAAGATACGCAGGCCATAGAGGAGGATAAAGGTTTTGCGCCATTGAAATGGGATTTATTGCACTGATGAATAGTATTCGTTTCATAATTATGCGACACTCACAGATGAAAAGCGCATAGCGCAAAGCGCAAAGCGTTAAAAACAAAGCGTAAAGAGTCCCTACGCTCTACAGTGCCATGCTTTATCCTTATGCGCTCTGCGTCTTTATCCTTACCCGCTATGCGCTCTGATCTCCTTCTTTCTCTACTACTTATGGAAACCGTCTAACAATGTGCGGCCCTATCATCTTTACAATACTTCGCGGCATCAGTTTCCAATATGATTCAAAGAGCTCTCTCTTTCTTCCTCTTTTTGCCGCATATTCGGTTTTGGCTATATTATCCGGATAATACTGATAATAATACTTGTATTTCGTGCCTCCCCAGCCAAGCCTGTAATCATCCGTTAAATCCGTTTCAGGAATCCTGCCTGAATGAAAGATTCTTGTTCCTTCAAAGGCAAATTTTCTGATGAGGCCCCAGTATAGGCTGTACGCGAATATCCTGTTTCTGCTGTCAGTGGTATTAATACAGGTAAAGGGAAAAGAGACCGTATCCTTAAATTTCTTCACCATAGTAGCCGCAACTATATGGCCATTGACTTTGAGGAAGGCAATGGAATACATTTTAAAATGGATAAGGTCTTCAATCCATGTTTTGGCAACGCAGGGTATGCCGTTATTGTGGGAATGATTCAGGAGGAGCTTGTAAAACTCGTCTGTATCTTCCGAGGGATGCTGGAGTACCGGACTATATTTCTCTCCCTCTTTTATTTTCTCCCTGTTAATATCGGATATTTTATCCCATACATCGTCTATATTCTCCGATAAACCCAGTTCTTTATTATAATAGTTCTCATCTGTTCTTAAATCTCCCTCAATTCTGACCTTATATTGCTTAAGAGTAATACGGCAGGAGTTGTGTTCCCCTGATATCTCTATTGCCTTATCCAACAGGAGCTTTTTTGCGGCTTTGTTATCGGAAACTATTCCTCCCGCAACTGCATAAGGAACAGATGTCAGTAAATCTTTGGAAAATAGAGTTTTCAGATGATAAAGCGGGAATACTCCGGCAATTTCGGATCCCTCAAAGGCAGCGACAGGATAGAAATCAAACTTATAATGCCTTCTCAGTACATTACTCCACTCATAACTCTGCCAGGCTATTGAATGGGGATTCTTCATAATGTACTCTTCCCATTGCTCCTTCATGCTCTCTTTTATTATTTTAATTTCCATTAGATACCTTAAATTTAAAGTTAGATATGATTATACCACAGAGACACAGAGAAAGACTTTATAGCCTCACGATTCTTAGAAACTAATAAAGAAGTTAGGGAGTTAAGGGATTAGGGGTTGAAGAGTTAACAAATTAATCTCCTGAACTCTTCAACTCATTTTTCTTATCCTGAGTCTATATCAAAGTGATCGTGAAGCTTAAGACTCTTTTTTTTAGACGGGATTAACAGGATTTACTGGATTTCTTCTCTTAAAAAAACTATCAAGAATATTCCTTTTTGTTTTATCCTGTTAATCATGTTAATCCTGTCTGAAAAAATTCTTGATTTTTGACTGGACGGCTTCAGAACAAAACCTAACTACTTTCTTTTAGACAGGATTTACTGGATTTACGGGATTTCTTTTCAACAGATTCAGGATAAAAACCTAACAACTCTCTTTTTGACAGGACTTACTGGATTTACAGGATTTGTTTTTTGTTTTAAACAAAATATAATTCCACTTCTTGTTTTTATCCTGTTAATCCTGTCTGAGAAAACTCTTTTTTTAATTTGTTTATTTATCCAGAGTTTCGGGACCATGCTTTTGCCTCGTTTATTACCATCTGGTATTTACCGGAAACTTGAGGTTCTATCTTTTCAACATACTCAAAATCTATCTTTATGTCATGATGGAAGTTTTTCTTCAGAAATTCTTTAAGCAAAAATTCGGCTTCATGTGAATTGTTATCTTTTCTTACCAGCTTAATGCAGATATTGCCGTCTCTCCTGTAGATAACCTGGAACCTTTTAAATGCCTTTGCAATCCTGTCATTCATGAAGGTGCGGCACCAGAAATTAGGAGAGATCATGCGACCGTCCCTGGTTATAAAAATCTCGCCGGTACGGCCAAGAAAATCTTTCATCACCTGCAGTGATCTGCCGCAGGAACAGTCAGAAGAGGTAATTCTCCCGACGTCTCCCATCCGGTAGCGTATAAAGGGCATGGGAGTATTATCGAGGGTTGTTACGAGAATCTCTCCTATCTCCTTTCCTCCATAATCCCCGTTAACATCATCGGTTTCTACAAAAAGGCTCTCCTGATTAATGTGAAATGCACCGTGAGGACAAATAGCTGCTACATGGCCGACCTCTCTTGACCCATAAAGATTAGTAACCGGACAGCTAAACACATTCATCAGCATTTTTTTTTCATGTTCATAAAGGGGAGCTGCCCACGTGATAACAAGATCGGGACAATGCTCAGGCAACTTTTCACTGTTTTTCTGAATGTATTCGGCGAGTCCGGAAAGCGCTGATGTAAATCCCCAGAAAACCTTTGGCCTGAATTTCCGTATGCTTTCACAACATATTTTATAATCAGCATCGGAAAGGTTTATCCCCGGCAGAACCAACTGGTTCCAGAGATGTTTTCTCATTAAAAGAGTCCTGTTTTTTGGCATGAATTCCGTTGAAATTCTGGCCATTCTCATTTCTTTTGCACCGGGATTGATACCGTACCAGCTCCTCATTCTCAACTCATTTGCCCAACTTGAAGATGTTATGGAGCCGTCTTCATAAAAAATAGTCGGAGCTCCTGTTGAACCACTGGAGGTATTTCTCACCAGTTTGTGTTTGCGAAATCTGGCCAATGAAACAGGCTCGCCAGGTCCTCTCTTTGAATTATCAGCAATTTGAATTGAAGATTGTAGCCGTATGTCAACCATTTCCTTGTGGTGGTCTATAACATCCTGCCTGCTTAAAGGCGGTAACATCTTTACGTCGTCGAGTTGTTTTATATCTTTTGGAGAGAAACCAATCTCCTTGAATATTTTTCTATAGTAAGGGACTCTTGAATTTGCATACTCGAGTGTTTTGATCATTTTCTTTAATTGAACTTCTCTTAACCTTTCTTCCGGATACCATTCTGAGCTTATCAAACTTCTGTAATTACTTAAGATGCCTCTCCTGTTCATCAGATAACTTGAGAGAGGGAAAAAGAGATTTGCGGTAACAGACTCTTTTATCCTGTCAAGATATCTCAATTCCTGACTCTTTTGAAACGCAACCTTTTTTTATTGAGAATCTTGAGGTATTGAACATCTGCTATTTCCTTAAATCCAACTTTTCTTGCCAGGTTGAGACTTGCCAGATTGGATATCTGCGTTCCACCATATATCCTCCTGACTCCTCTTTTTTTCAGTTCTTTAAAAATCCTGTATCTGAGGGTGGAACCAAGACCTTTACCTCTGTAATTCTTACTTACTGTAATCTGGTCTGACCAGACTTCATTTTCTCTTAAATCTCTCCGCAAGCCGATTAATGGAATACGCCCCTCTCCAAGACTGACCAGATTAAAACCTGCAACCCTTTCCCCATCCAACGCAACCAGGCAAAGTCCCACAGCCTCTAACCTGGAAGCCACCTTACCTTTAAGCCATTCTTCCATATCTTCTATCTGCCTGATTATGCCTGTGTCGCTTTTATCAATTATTTTAAAAGCGAATACGCTTTCTCCTGATGGTATCTCCTGAAAATTCTCCAGGTCAAACCTGTAAATCCTGTACGTCCTGTTTTCATAGACCGGCTGAATCAGATAAGATATGATTTTTCGTAGAGTGATTGAAAAACTATAATCGTTCAGGTTCCTTAAAACCTTTTTTTTTATTATCCCCGGAGTCATTATCCTTACTTGATTAAAAAGGTAGAGGCTTCCAACCCCAGCGTTTTACCTTCCGACTCTATCCTTCTGCGATTCAAGGTGAGGCTCAATGATAGATTGCTTCGTCGCTAACGCTCCTCGCAATGACACTGAGAACAACCTTTTCTGTCTTTACAAATAACCTTCTCCGTCATTATGAACAACCTTTGCATCTTTACAGGTAACCTTATCTGTCATTGCGAGCGTAGCAAAGCAATCTCAAAGACTAATAAATTGCCGTGCAATGCTGTCCGGCCTTTTTCAGTTCAGTTCAACATGACCTTTCCACTGAGGGTGCGGCTCGAAATCAAGATGTTTCTGTTTCTTGAATTCATTCAGATTATAAATTCTGTCCCCATTGATGATCCTGATATCTTTTCGATCTCCCTCGAAAAGTCTGCTTTCAACATCAGGGCTCTCAAATGCGTTTCTTATAAGCGGTATCTTTTCCACGTCAAATCCCATCAATGTTGCGCCGACGGCATCAATTGTCACAGGGTTAAATGCCCCCAGAAGAACTCCCGGATAGACCGGGTCAGGCACCAGTGGCCCATTCTTTTCGCCGGCAACTATACCATCAAGCAGAAAAAAGAGCTTTCTCTGGGGGGTATCACATATCTTTCCTTTTTTGTCCGCATAAATTACCGCCCTGTTTAAGTCTACCAGCGTTCTCCAGAGTGTATCATTTCCATACCACATGGCTTCATAGATATCATCTTTAAAAGGGATTATCTTATGAGAATCCCAGATCAGTCTTTTCGTTACAGCACAGACAAATTTAACAGGAGTATACGGGTTTGTCTGGACCTGATCATGGAGAAAGGTGCATATCCGTTTCCGCAGAGAGGGATAAATATACTGGTCTCCACCCTCCTGTACCGAACCGGTTATAAAATGAGGAAGACTGTCCTTCCAGGAAGGGATACCCATAAAGTTTTTGAGTGCAAGAGTTACCGCAGTCCTTCTGTGCGTCTTGAGTTTAGGAATGCTGATAACAACATCACTCTGCAGAAAAGAACCCGGAAACATGTATTCGTGCTTTCCGTTTGAGTGGTGCTTGTGCATGTTTTTGTAACTTGAAACTGCAATGCGCAGCCTCCCCGGGTCTATCCCCTTGAAACAGCTTCTTTCTCCAAGGTCCACAAAATGATATCCCCGAGGATCCTGTTCAACCTTTGTCCTTCCCCATCTCCCGTAGAGCCAAGTTCTGTATGCCTTGTTCATTCTCAAATCGAACCACTCGAATTCAACGGGGGTCTGCTCTTTATACCACTGAAGGAGCTGTTCGATCCGGGATATTTTCATCGCCTTTTCGAAATTACAGTAATAAAGTTGAGAGTCACCCACTATAATTCTTCCACGGTTATGGAGGGCTTTGCAAACATAATCCAGAAGTGGCCTGACTATGGAAGCATGAGTGATAACGGAGTAGACATCTTTTTTTTCTTCATGTTCATGTGTAACAGTGTTCGGCTTGATGAATACGGTCATCCCCGGGTTAATGAAATCCTTAAAAGGATTCCACTGAGGGGTATCATAATGCTCGCTGTCCAGCCCCAGTTTATACAGGGTATCTCTTACTCCGGCATATATTTTATTTTCAGGATTCAGGGAATCACCAGAATATTCAGGGTACTTTTCCGAAGGATCAAACGGAATTCTGTCCGGATAGTTTTTCGAGTTAATGAAATTGACTACAACTTTGTTGTTTTCTGTTGTCATTTTATCTTACCAGCAATTAGTGGCAAACTTATAACGTTTTGAGATTGCTTCACCACGCTCGCAAAGACAAAAAAGTCATTTTCAGTCTTTCTACGACTGCATCAAGATTTATAAAAACTAAAATATCTTTTTTTATGTTTCTTAAACTCGAGTCTATCTTGAGGGTATCATAAAGCTGAAAACTTCTTTTTGCCTCTCGATTACTCACGATTAACGGTTTCATAAAAAAACCGTGATTGTCATTGCGAGAAGCGTAGCAACGAAATAATCTATCACTGATTTCCATAGTAAAACGCTGGAGAAGCCTTGCTCTTAATGACAAATGGTATCGACTTTCCCCACTATTCCAACCTTTCATCAGTAGACTTTCTTAAAGTTTGCTGATCTTTGACCAGAAACAAGCCATGTCTTTAGGAAGAACATGCCAGTATTTTCCATCGTATTCTGCTTTGATATAATCAAGAAAGTTCTTGTAATACTCTGCCGGATACTCTTCAATCCGTGGCACTTGTCATGCCCTATGGCGGTTTCCACATCATGCGTCAATACCACGGCAAATTGTCTGTTGTCAGGCCAGCCAGCCCATCCCTCGGGGAATAAAGGGTATTTTATCCGGATAGTTTTTTGAATTAATGAAGTTTACTACGACTTTGTTATCATTTATGTTCATAATATTTTTGATTTTTAGCCGCTAAGGGCGCCAAGACAGATATATTAGACAGGATTCACAGGATATCGAGATTGATGATTTTGCGTTGGTGATTGTAGATTGTTTGAAGAAAATAGTCACAGAATAACAAGGCACTAATTCATTTTATTGAAGAAACGACCATACCTCTGATAACATTTCAATTACTTCTCCAATGTTTTTCTTTTCTATACTATGGTGATTTCCTGCATTTTCTATTGGATGTAAGTGCCACCCTCTCATATTGTCATAGTCTATTCCCCAAATACGATTGTCGTTTTCTATTAGTGCGTAGGCTGTAGTACCGGTAAGTTCATTAAAGTATATCTGCAAAAACCGATTTTTCTTTAAGATTGCTCGTCCTTTAAGAACGAATACCTCTGTTTCAATGTCTACCTTTTCAACAAAATCAAGTTCAGAAAAACCTTCGAGCAATAAAAGAAGAAATTGGCCTATATCCACTGTCCTCTAATCTCTTCATAGTGCTTTTTCAATGTCTCAACCTCTTCCCACTGCCAGTATTCTTTTTCTGTGTTAAAGGAGTAGGTATCTTCTTTTAAAGTACCTTCCTTAAAATGCAATTTGAATTCTTCAAAACTCATGCCCCATTTTTTCTGAAAGCTATGAATTACTTCCTGCAATGCCTTCAACTTTAATTCCAAATATTCTGAGAATATTTTATTTAAAGCATCATTTATGTCTTTTGAATGCGTTGTTTTGACTAAAACCTCACCCAATTTTGGTGACATAACAGGCATTTATGTTTCCTCCTTAGATCTATAATAATGTAATATTATAGCATAAATACAGAGATATGGAGAAAGATTTTATGAATTTGACAATATGAACAGGATAAATTAGTCACAGACTTTCACAAGACTAAAATGTTTAGCAACAGACATATACATTTCGCCACTGACTTTCACAGACTTAATACATTTTTAAAGATACATTTCCTTTTTCTTTAGTCTGTGCATGTCTGTGGCTAATTAAATCCTGGTCCTCTGTGCATGATTTGACCAGAAACAAGCCATGTCTTTAGGAAGAACATGCCAGTATTTTCCATCGTATTCTGCTTTGATATAATCAAGAAAGTTCTTGTAATACTCTGCCGGATACTCTTCAATCCCCAACTTCTTTCCATCGAAATTCATATAATCCGGATGCGTGGTCAACAGCGCCATGCCGCCGTGTTCAGCTATCCAGTCCAGTTTGCGCTTCCAGATATCTATGTTTTTTTCTTTCATAAGGACGAACAACGTAAAATCCTGGGAGATTGTATACGGGAGTTCCACATATTTGCCGGAAATTTCGTTTGTCACAATGAATGGGAAAATAGTTTTAATACCCTCAGACCAGGGTTCACATGGATCTGCATCAAAAGTGGAAGCATCGTATTCAATATTTAGTGCGTGTATCCAATCCAGATTGCGATGCATGGAACCCGAGCGGAAACCTGTAGCGTTCCATTCTTTCAAATAATGGTTGATCCTGGCTGCCCTTTCCCTGAATATCTTTTCAGATTTATAAAGCTTCCCATCATGGTTGAGGTCATGCACACCTACTTCAAATCCACTGGATACAATGTGATGGCGAAGATCTGCTGAAACTTCATAGCGCTCCGGCACAAAATTAAAAGAGGAACGAAAACCCGCATCCTGTTCAACCTTCATCAATCTGCGACACTTGTCATGCCCTATGGCGGTTTCCACATCATGCGTCAAGACCACGGCAAATTGTCTGTTGTCAGGCCAGCCAGCCCATCCCTCGGGAGGCTTGGCAGCACCTTCATCGACAGGCCATATATTTGAATAGGATAATCGCTGACCGGCTATAATCTTTCTTCTTATAACAATCTGCAACCGCCGGGGAATAAAGGGTTTTAGAAAGTAGTAAATGTCTCTCCTGATATTCTTCATCTCTTACGGAGAACCGTAGAGGACGAAAAGCAAAAACGCAGAGCGCATGGCGTAAGAAAGCAAAAAAAACACAGGGGCAGAGCACTTAATGTGCTATGGCTCTTTATCCCTGGAAGTTTGCGTCTTACGTCATATCTTTGCGCCATGCGTCTTTATCCTTACGCGCTATGCGTCTCCCCCTCTTCCCCCCTTCATCCCACATGTTTGTAAATCTTTGAGCCGACAAGTTTTAATAAAGGAATCGGCATCTTGTTGAAAAGCTTATTATGAAGTCCTGATACATGAGGATTGCCGTTCACAAAATGATTTCTTTTGAAATCATACCTGTAATACCTGATAATCTTTTCTGATGCACCCCATCCATTTTTGAATTGCCTGAGCCCTTTATTCTCAGGCTCCGTTCTTCCAAAACAGAATG
The DNA here is from genome assembly GCA_036244995.1 of bacterium. GTDB lineage: Bacteria > Nitrospirota > Thermodesulfovibrionia > Thermodesulfovibrionales > JdFR-85 > BMS3Bbin07. The sequence goes on from BTTF01000007.1 coordinate 24,319, forward strand.
TCTTATAACCCTTATTGCAGTACTCCCTTATCGCTTCCCACATGACAAGATTATTCGCTCTAAGGTACTGATATTTTTTGTCGGAAGCTCCGTACTTGAAGAGAGTCTTTGTGCCGAAATGAAAATACACCGCTCCTGCAATGGTAACTCCTTTATACGAGGCCAGAATCACCCGTCCATGGTCACCGGAAATAATATGGTCATATGTTTTTCTGAAGAATTCCCAGGGTTGCGGAGGAATCCCATGCATCTTTCTCGTCAAGCAATTCAACCGGTAAAATTCACTTACACCTTCCAGTGTCCTGAACACAGCAACTCGTACGCCTTGGCTTGTTGCCTTTTTGATGTTTCTCTGCGTGCTGCTCCTGAATTGTGAATAGATAAGGTCTTCATCTTTTGAAAGCCTCAGGGTATGACCGTAATATTCCAATGAAGGCGGTATGTTTTCAGACATATTTCTGAGACTGCGCATTTCAATATATTTCCAGCCTGCCTGTTTTCCATATTCTATTAAGTGGTCAAGTATATCCTGAAAATGAATATCTTCGTTAATAATCGGCTCACAATAATCCGTAAAGGGAAGGGATACGCCCCTCCTGCCGGTCAATCGACTCTTTATCTCCATAAGCGGAAGCGAGAAGCGTAAGCTTCCATTGTCAATAACGCTGAAATAGAGCGGCCTGTATCCATAGGATTCGTGAAGGACCCTCGCCCAATATGAGGTGTGGAAGAAGGAGTAATTATTAGTTGACAGCAGCAACTCATCCCAGTTGTTGTAGTTAATTGGGTTTATAATTTTTAAATTCAGAGACACAAAGGATTTTTTTCCGCAGATTACACAGATTTCTCAGATTTTTTTCTTTAAGGCATAAAGCAGCAAGAAGTTTTCTTCCACAGATTACACGGATTTACGCAGATTTTTTTCTTTTTAAATATAAAAGCTTCGGGTTTTTCTTTGAAATCTGTGCAAATCTGTGTAATCTGCGGACTAACAAGATTTCTTGTCTGTAAATATAAAACGCTTATACTCCAGACTGCTCGTTCCGAAATTAAGGAGAAGGCCGATTTCTGTCCCTGTGGCTTTAAGATAATTTATGATTTGGGATTCTTCTGTTCCGCTAAGTCGATTTATTGCTTTTAATTCCACAATTACACTCTCATAGCATAAAAAGTCGGCTCTGTAACTTGTTGAAAGAATTTTTTCTTTGTAATAGACCGGTAGATCTACTTCTTTTTGAAAAGGTATCCTGCTGGAAGAAAACTCAATGCTTAATGCTTCCTGATAGACAGCCTCAAGAAAACCAGCACCTAAAACTCGATGTACTTCTATAGCAGCCCCGATAATCTTATATGTTTGGGGGTCTTTCTTTGAAATCAGAGTCACTAAAGATTCTCTCCGCAGGGTTCATGGATTATCTGGATTTTCTCTTTAAATACAAAGCATTAAGAAGTTTTTTTCCGCAGATTACGCAGATTTCTCAGATTTTCTCTCTTTAAAGTACAAACAGCAAGAAGTTCTTCCGCAGATTTCACAGATTTACGCAGATTCTTTTCTTTTTAAATATAAAAGCTTCGGGTCTTTCTTTGAAATCTGCGTAAATCTGTGTAATCTGCGGACTAATAGGTCTGCATAAAATTCTTGATTGCTTCCGCCACCTGTCTCTGCTGGGTGTCTGCGAGATCGGGGTACATGGGTAAGGAAAGTATTTCTTCTGCAATTTCCTCGCATACGGGAAAATCTCCTTCTTTATATCCCAGATGTTTATATGCCTTCTGGAGATGGAGTGGTATCGGGTAGTGAAGTCCTGTGGAAATGTTCTTTTCAGCAAGAAACTCCTGGAGCGTTTCTCTCTTTTGTGTTCTGATTACATAGAGATGATAGACAGACTTTACCCATTGAGGTTCATACGGGGTGACAAGACCATCCAGATTGCCGAGAAGTTCATTGTAAAAGTAAGCTTTCCGGCGACGCTTTTCAGACCATTCAGGAAGCTTTTTAAGTTTGCTCTTTAAAATACCTGCCTGTATGGCGTCAAGCCTTCCATTGTATCCTTCCGTCCTGTGTATATATTTTTTTGCCTGTCCATGGTCACGGAGCATGCGGATCTTTTGGGCAACATCATCGTCATCTGTCGTAACCGCCCCACCCTCTCCGCAGGCGCCGAGATTTTTCCCTGGATAAAAGCTGAAGGCAGCAGCCCTGCCTATGGAGCCTGCCTTTCTCCAGCAATCCCTTTTCTGTGAAAAATACTCGGCACCATGGGCCTGGCAGGCATCTTCAATGACAAGCAGATCATATTTTTGAGCAATCTCCATAATTGAATCCATATCAGCTATCTGTCCATAGAGATGAACCGGGATTATGGCCTTCGGCACACAGGCAGAGCGAATAGAACCAAGCGCATAGCGTTTCTTCAAGTAGTCTTCAAGTTTATTGGGATCCATGTTATAGGTTTTATGGTCGATATCAACAAAGGCCACCCTTGCACCTGCCTGGGTTATTGCCTCGGTGGTTGCAATAAAGGTATTGGGAACCGTAATCACCGTATCACCCGCCCTGACACCGGAGGCAATCAATGCAAATCTGAGGGCATCTGTACCACTGCTCACCCCGACACAGTGTTTTGTATTACAATACCGGGCAAACTCCTCTTCAAACTCCTCCACCATCGGACCGCCAACGAATCTTCCGGATCTCAGGGCATCACGAAAGACTGATATCAGCTCATCCTCCAATTCCGAGTGGGGAGTGATAAGGTCTAAAAAAGGTACTTTGTTATTTGGCATTTTTTTGAGCCCCGCGAAAGGCGCAGAGAGCATGGCGCATGGCGGGAAGAACGAAGACAATGGCGCATGGCCTAATACGTAAGTGCCTTGCGCTCTGCATCTTTGCCTTTGCCGTTTACGCTATGCGCTATGCTCTCTGCGCCTTTTCCCCTCGCGCTTTGCGTCCTCAACTTTCTTCACTTCCCTCGCTGGATTTCCGGCTACTATGGAATTTGGGAGGACATCTTTGGTTACCACGCTTCCAGCGCCTACAATGGCCTTTTCACCGATCGTTATATTGGAGAGGATGGTTGCGCCGGAGCCGATTGTAGCACCCTGTTTTACCATTGTTGGCTCTACTTTCCAGTCATCCTCCGTCTGAAGTCCTCCGTCAGGATTGGTGGCACGGGGGTATTTGTCATTGATGAAGGTAACGCTGTGCCCTACAAAGACATTGTCTTCAATAACTACCCCTTCACATATGAATGTATGGCTCTGGATTTTACAGTGCTTTCCAATTGTGGCATTTTTCTGTATCTCCACAAAGGCGCCGATTTTTGTATTGTCACCGATAGAGCACCCGTAGAGGTTGATAAAGGTTGATAACTTTACGTCTTTTCCTAATTGAACATCATCTGCTATGGATTGATATTTCATTTATTAAACCAGCAAATAAAAGCAGAGTTTTTAAAAGGAACACACCCCTTAATCCCCTCTTGATAGAGGGGAAAGCCCTTGCTATCTCCGGTCTTACCGGGAGGAGTGGAATGAGACAGGAGGGGAGAGGGAATAAAAGGAAAAATCTTCACAGATTCACCATCCTGCCCTTACTTTTCAAGGATTCATTACATGCATCGAGTATCCTGACAACTCTCAGGCCCGCATGGCCGTCATTAATCGGGGTCTTGTCATCCTGGATACAATCAACAAAATACTCTGATTCTACCCGGAGGGCTTCTGTCTGACGTACCCTTGGCGCCCACATATCACCAGAGCGGTAACTGACCAGCAGATCATAAACACCCTGTTTGTTCTTTACGTTAACACCTTTATCATATACCTTTATCTTCTCGTCGGCACTCATGTCGTTATAGACAAGCATCTTTTTCTCGCCGCCTATAAAGGTTGACCTCACCTTAACAGGTGACAGCCAGTTCACATTGAAGTGAGCGATCATGTTATTCGCAAAGTAGACAGTAACGTAAGCAATATCTTCCAGATTGTTAAAGTGTGACTTTCCACAAGTGGATATGGCAACAGGCCTTTCCTTAATAAGATAATCCATTATGGAAAAGTCATGGGGAGCAAGGTCCCAGATTACATTCACATCATGCTGAAAAAGCCCCAGATTCACTCTTGAGGAATCGTAATAATACAATTCACCAAGAACACCTTCATCTATAATCTCTTTCATCTTCCTGACAGCCCCTGTAAAAAGCAGGGTATGGTCCACCATTATCTTTAGATTCTTCCTCTCCGCCAACTCAATAAGTTCCTCTGCCTGCGCAACAGTTGCCGTAAAGGGTTTTTCAACGAAAAGATGCTTTCCGTTCTGAAGGACTTTTCGGGCCAGATCAAAATGCGTTGAAACAGGGGTAACCACTGCTACTGCGTCAATATCCTCAGCGGTTATTATCTCCTGACAGTCCCGGGACAGGTCTATGTCCGGGTAGGTCTTGCTCAGTCTCCGCAGTGTGCTTTTGTTCCTATCGCATACAGCTATAACCCTGGCACTATCAATGCTGTTGAAATTCCGTACGATGTTAGGCCCCCAATAGCCGTATCCGATCACGCCAACATGAATCATATAGTTCCCCCCGTTTTTTGAGTATAAGGCGCATAGAGCATGGCGCATAGCGTGAACTTCCAAAGATTAAAAAACGCAAAGCGTAAACGCCTTGCGCTTTGTGCCTTTATCCTTTTCTCTTTGCCTTAACGCTTTGCGCCATGCGCCTTTGTCTTTAACGCTCTGCGCTTTGCGCTATGCTCTATGCGCCTCTATCCCCTGCGTTTTGCTTTTCAATACGCCCCCTTGCCGGTCAGGACTACCCATGGGGTTTTGAGCAAAAGCTTTATATCCATCCACACCGACCATTCTCTTATATATTTAATATCCATGCGGACCATCTCATCGAAGGTGGTGGAGCTCCTGCCGTGAACCTGCCAGATACCGGTGATTCCGGGTCTGATTTCAAGAAGCCTTCGCCTATGCCAGATATCATAGGCTTCCAGCTCATAGGGGATAGGTGGCCTTGGTCCTACAAGTGACATCTCACCCTTTAAGACATTAAAAAACTGGGGGAGTTCGTCCAGGCTGCTCTTTCGTAAAAACTTTCCTATTGGTGTAACCCTCGAATCATCTTTTATTTTATAGGAACAATTCCCCTTCCCGTCGGAACCTTTGGCATCCTGCTGACCGGAGATAAGTTTCCTGGTATACTCCTTGTGAATAGCAGGGTCATTGTTTATATGCATTGACCTGAACTTAAGGAAAGTAAATCTCTTTCCATAGCGTCCAACCCGCTCCTGCCTGAAAAAAACAGGCCCTTCTGAAGTAAGCTTGACTATGAGCGAAAGAATAATGAAAATGGGAGAAAAGAGAAGAATACCCAGGAGACTGCCGATAATATCTATAGTTCTTTTGAGAAAGAGAGGGAGCCTTTTAGAGTCATCCATCTTCTCTAAATCAGGATACAACTCCATATCAGCCTCTGCATTTTGTTCAACACCCTCTTCGGGAAAAGTATGCCAGGATATATCAATCCAGGACATCTGTTCCCTGTCCAGTGCCCGGCATAAATGATTATCCAGCTTCTGCCTCATGGAGTCCTTGTCAGTCCCGGTTATCTCTGTAAAGATAATCCCCATAACAGAACTATATTCATACCATCCCTTCACATCGATCTCTCTCGTCACTGAAAGGAGTACTCCTGCAGTCTCCTTCATGATTCCGCTCTTTTCTGCAAAATCATCGACCCTCTTGAAATTAATCAGCATCAACAAAAAAGGTTTTTTCGAGCGTTCCGTCCGCTTCCTCTCCAGATAGAGTATCTCCTTGAAATAATCCTCAAGATATAACCCGTAATCCCCGTCACGCAAGTAATGACTGAAAAGCAGCGAGCTGTTATGCTGCTTTACTGTGTTTCCGTTAATCTGAAAAGATGTCTGTTTCATAACCGGAGCCCCCCCTATGGGATTGACGATTTTCGATTGATTATTGAAGAGAGTAAAACGCATAGAGCATAGCGCATGGCATTAAGCATGAGCGCCTTGCGCCTTGCGTTCTTATCCTTACCTGCTTTGCGCCTTTGTCTTTAACGCTATGCGCTATGCGCTATGCGCCCTGCGTCTTTATCCTCAGGGAAATAATATGAATAGGGGTCTTTTGCAGGATAGTTCTGCACGTCATTGAATACGATGCCGAGAATATTGCAGCCCTTTATCAGGGATATAGCCTCAGATGCGCTCTTTTCAGAGGTAAGGCCTGCGTGGATTATAAAAAGGACGCCATCCATCAGACTGCCCAGAGACAGGGGGTCTGATGTTAAGAGTATGGGGGATGAATCAAATATTACGTATCCCCCTCCATGCCTGAGCTTCAATTCATTGACAAGATTTTTCATCCTTTCTGAAGAGAGGAGTTCGGCCGGGTTTTCAGGTGGGAGGCCCCCCGGCAGGAGAATCAGCTCTCCTATGCCCGTCCTGAGCAGGACATCGGAGAGGCTTGCCTTACCGGTAAGATAATCGCTGAGACCGTATTCGGGCTCAATACCGAGGTATCTGTGCACAGAAGGGTTTCTTAAATCGGCATCAACAAGAACCACCGGATAATCAATCACATTTGCCATGGCAACAGCAAGGTTAATTGCTGTTATTGTCTTTCCCTCTCTCTTGTCCGAGCTTGTAATCATAATGGTATTGCCGAAGTCATCTTTAGTTGCTATCGCCTTCAGAATTCTTGCACGCAGTTTTCTGTATTGTTCGGCAGCCGGAGATTGAGGCTCAGCCAGAGTGACTATGCATTTATCTAACATGGCCTTGTCTATTACCGTCTCAATGCCCTCAAGACGCGGCTGATCCCTGTGAATAGCCGGGGGCTTATCCACTGAAGGGGATCGTTCAGCAGATATCCTTATCTTTGCAGCCTTTTCCATGGCTCTCTCTATCCGGCTCATTAAATAATATTCCTTACCATCAGTGTCCAGAATAAACTATGCTTCCCTTGATCTAAAAATTAATAAATTTAATCCCCATATATCTATAGAGGACCTCGCCTGCCAGGGCCGCCAGTATAACCACAAGATAAAGACCTGCGGCAGCAAAGACCTTTCTGTCGCGTCTTTTTATTTTCAGTTTATCTGCCTCTGTAAGTATCTCTGGAATAGAGGCAAGTACGGGTATTTTGAACCTGTTTTCAATTGAGGTTTCATCCTTGAAAGTCCCGGCAAGGCTCTCAAGTGCATATGCAACGGCAACTCCTGCGGCAATCCCCATGAATATTCCCAACATTATCATCTTTACCCTGTTTGGCTTAACAGGGTAAAGAGGGAGATACGCCGGGTCCACCACCCTGAAGGTTGCAGCCTTATTACTGAGCTGGATGTCCTTTGAAACCTGGGCGTTCTGGAGTTTCACCAACAGGTCGTCATATATCTTCTGGTACACATTACGGTCCCTTTGAAGCTTTACCCACTCCTCCTGCTCTCTGGGCATACGTCCAAGAACTCCCTGCGCTATTTTTTGCTGCCTCAATAGCTCGGAAGACCTTTCCTTAAGAGATTCTATATCGGCATCCGTCTTTGCAAGGTCTTCTTTTAACGACTGGTATAAGGGGTTCATGGCCGAGGTCTCGGTGCTCATGTTATCCATGCTCAAATCCTTACGTGAATTAGTGGATTGTCGTACTATCTCTCTCTTAAGCTCTTCAATCTCGGCCTTTAATTTTATTACAGCAGGATAATTGTCCGTATATTTTGTCATCAGGAGCATAAGCCGGCTGTTAAGGTAGTTCAATTTATCGTGGGGGGAACCTTCTTTTGATACAAAGGCAACAGTAAGCTCTTTTTCACCGGAAAGCTGTTTCCGGAGATTCTCACTCTTCTTCATGAGCTCCTTTATACTGATTTCAGTAGCTATCCTGTCTGTCTGGAATTTATCTATTCTTGCGAGTATTGTGGCTTCACTCCGCGGGATCATGTTCGGATTTCTCTCCCTGAACGCCCTGATAGTCCCATCGGATTCTTCGAGTTTTTTCTTGTAATCCATAAGCTGCCCTTTTATAAAGTCATAAACTTCATATGCATCAGTCCTTGTATACTTCAGGTTCTCATTTATGTACTCGTTAACAATGGTATTGACCAAATCCCTGACCGTCTTCGGGTCTCTTCCCCTGTATGAAACCTTAAAACGGTCTATAGACCTTCTTGACCTGTTGGTTGTCAATGCTACACTCAGATTTTGCCTGATATTTCTAACAAGACCGTCATATTGATCAGGAGTCTGTATACCTGCATCAAGATCAAGCTCTTTTATAACACGGTCAATAATGTTTCTGGACCTGATACCGTCGCTGAGGTTTAGCAACCTTTCATCCATCCCGCTGGAGACCCCAACCCCTTCCAGCAGAGGGGCCATGAGAGAGCCCCTCTCTATAAAAACCGTAGAGCTTGCCTCATAGGACTCGGGCCAGATAAAACTCCCCCACGTAAAGATCGAGGCTACTATTAGCGCAACCAGAATGGCAGGATATCTCCTCTTCCGGATTATCGCCAGGTGACGTTTCAGATCAAAATCAGGGGGATTGTTTTCTGTCATAATTTCTGAATCCTGAATAAGGCGCAGAGCGTTTTAAGGCGTTTAAAGAAAAGACGCAGAACGCATGGCGTTTAAAGATAAGACGCATGGCGTTAAAGACAAAGCGTTAAGAGTTCCATGTCCTTTATGCTCTGCGCTATGCTCCATGCGCTTTGTCCTTTGCACCTTATTCTCTGTCGATTATTAAAAAAACTTAATGTTGTTTTCACCAGCTTTGATATTTTAATAAAACATTGTCAGGTTTAATGTCAGTCGGAATTATAAAAAGAGAGTTTAGGAGTTAAGGAGTTAACTGACAATGATAATGATAATTCATAAAACCTTGTATCACTCCTCAACTCCCTGACTCCACCACTCCCAAACTTCCTTTTCAGCTTCACGATTACCTCAAGATTTCTCACGATTTTTTTAAAAACCAAGATGTCTTCTTTTTGTTTCTCATCTTGTGGTTATCTTGAAGGCATCGTGAAGCTCAAAAACTCTTTTTAGCCTTGCGATTACTCCAGATTTTAAAAGACTAAAATTTTTTCTTCCTGTTTCTTTTCCTGAAGCAATTTACTTCCAAACTGCCACCACGCCTGAACTCCTCAACTTCTTTTTTCCTCCGTTTTCAGGCACAGCTCCGCTCTTTCAATTACATGATTATAATTGAAGAGGTTTAACTGCCCGATATTTAGTCGCCAAGGTTCACTAACTTTAAAACAAGTTTAAATGCCATTTTTCTTCGTGTATTTTGGCACACTTCATTAGCACACTTCATGGGTAAAGGCCATTTTCCCCCCTTGGCCCAGGTAAAGAAAAAGATATGGTAGGCGGAACAGGGATCGAACCTGTGACCTCAGCCTTGTAAGGGCTGCGCTCTCCCAATTGAGCTATCCGCCCATGTATTATTTAAAGACGCAAAAAGCAAAGCGCATGGCGCAAAGCGTTATGGATAAAGCAGAAAAAGTCCCGTGTTATGCCATTGTGGCATTAGGAACCTTATCTTTAACGCTATGCGCTCTGCTCTATGCGTCTTATCCTTAACGTTTTGTGCTCCCTAACTATCTTCTCGATTACTTCATGATATAACTGATTCCATATCTCAAGCGATCACACTTATATTTTAAAATAAAATAGTATTTTTGTCAATTCCCGAGACTAACTAGAGTCTGTGTATAAAGTGCAGTCATTTGTCATTCCCGCAAGTGGAGCGAGTCGGGAATCCTTATTATAGAACGATTCCCCGAACGCTTTCGGGAAATGACAGAAAAAGAAAACTGTTCGACTTTATACACAGACTCTAACTACTATGGGCCTCGGCCCAGTTTTTACCATACCCGATATCGACCCTGACAGGCACCAAAAGGACCGTGGCATTCTCCATCTCATGTTTGACGAGGGACTTTACAGGCTGAAGCTCATCTTCCCTTACCTCCAGGACGAGTTCGTCATGGACCTGAAGGAGCATCCTGCTCTGAAGCCCTTCGGCTTTAAGCCTGTTGCTTATATTTACCATAGCCTTCTTTATGATATCAGCGGCCGTACCCTGTATGGGGGTATTCATGGCAAGCCTCTCTCCAAACGCTCGTTTCTGGGCATTTGAGTTCCTCAGTTCGGGTATCTCCCGCTTTCTTCCAAAGAGTGTCCTCACATATCCAACCCTCTTTGCCTCCTCAATTATCTGCTCCACATATTGCCTGACACCGGGATGCTTCTCAAAGTACTGCTTAATATAGACCCTGGCATCCTCTCTTGAGGAACCAATGGCCCCTGAGAGGCCAAAGGCAGACATACCATAGACAACGCCGAAGTTTACCGTCTTGGCCACCCTCCGCATCTCAGAGGTCACATTCTCTCTGGAGACGCCAAACAGTTCTGCTGCAGTCCTTGTATGAATATCTATGTCTTTCCTGAAGGCATCAATGAGCCCTTCATCCCTGCTCAGATGAGCAAGTATCCTCAGCTCGATCTGGGAATAGTCGGCAGAGAGCAGGAAAAACCCCTCCTCGGCAATAAATGCCTGTCTTATCCTTATTCCCCACTCTCCCCTGATGGGTATATTCTGCAGATTAGGGTCACTGCTGCTGAGCCTGCCGGTGGCGGTTACGGTCTGGTTGAAAGATGTATGAATACGGCCGGTCTCCGGATTGAGCAGCTTTGGAAGTGTGTCGACATAGGTGTTTTTCAGCTTGCTAAGCGTCCTCCAGTTCAGTATCTCTCCCGGCAGCTCATGCTCCAGGGCAAGTTCCTCAAGAACACCAACCTCAGTGGAATATCCTGTCTTTGTCTTCTTTCCGGGCTTGAGGCCGAGGGACTCAAACAATACAGCACCCAGTTGCCGGGGTGAATTGATATTGAACTCCTCACCAGCCAGAAAGTATATCCTTGTCTTCAGGGCTGCCAGCTCCCGTTCAAGCTCTCCGGAAAGATCGTTCAGAAGTTCAGTATCCACTTTTATGCCCACAGCCTCCATATCGGCAAGAACCCTTATCAGGGGCATCTCGATTCCGGAATAAAGACCATCAAGACCCTCTTCCTTCAGTTTTCCAAACAGTATCCCCCCCAACTCAAGGACAACGGCAGCATTGGAAGCCGAGAACTCTGTTGCCTCTTCAATACTCACCGCTGCAAGGGAAGAGCGCTTGCCGACAACCTCTTTAAATGTCTTTATTCTCAGGGAAAGGTGCTCAAGGCCGACTTCTTCAAGGCTGTGATTCTGTTTATTCGGATTAAGCAGGTATGAGGCAACCATGGTATCACAAAGCTCGCCCTTCAGATCAATGCCTGACTTTCCGAGCACGAGGAGTTGAGTCTTCAAATCATGGCCGATCTTCCTTATTGATTCGTTCTCAAAAAGGGGTTTAAATGCGTCAAGCACTGTACCGGCATCCAGCTGTCCGGGGACTTCAGGGTAGTGGTGGGCAACGGGCACATAATAGCCCCGCCCCTTTTCAGATGAAAAAGAGATACCTATCATCTCTGCACTGATTGGGTGGATGCCCGAGAATTCCACATTAAAGGCAAAGAAGCCCTTTACCGCATCCAGCAGGAACCGGAGACGCCCTTCTTCCGGGACTGTTTCATAGCTGCCGGAGACATTCTGAGGAGGTATTAATTTAAGGAACGTCCCGAATTCAAGCTCACTGAAGAGATTGAGCAGTTCCTGCCGGTCAGGCTCCCGGCGTATGCACTCATTCACATCAAAATCAAGGGGCACATCCCTGTTAACTGTTGTCAGGGCATAACTCATGAGTATGGAATCCCTGTTCTCTGTAATGAGCCTTCTCAACCTCTCCCGCTTTATCAGCCCGGGTTTTTCAAGAATATCATTAAGGGTATGGTCCTTAAGAATTTCACATGCAGTCTTCTCCCCAATCCCCTTTACACCCGGGATATTGTCTGCTGTGTCTCCTGTAAGGGCCATAACCTCCGGTATCCTCTCCGGAGGAATACCAAACCTCTTTATAACATCCTCCCTGCCAATGACACGGTCCTTCACCGTGTCATATATCCGGATGTGCCCGTCTACAACCTGGAGCATATCCTTGTCACCGGAGACGATATAGGCATCAACCCCCTGAGAGGCAGACTTGACCGACAGGGTGGCAAGCACGTCATCCGCCTCATACCCCGGCATCTCGTATATCTTTATCCTGAAGGCCTGAACAATCTTCTTTATGTAAGGCAACTGCAGGATCAGGTCATCAGGGGCAGGAGGCCTCTGGGCCTTGTATTCTTCATATAGACGGTGTCTCTCTGTAGGAAGGGGCGAATCAAAGGAGACCACAATAGCGTCCGGCTCCTTTTCTCTCAGTATCTTGAGGAGTGTATTGATAAAACCATAGATGGCGTTGGTGGGAAACCCTTTAGAATTAGTCAACCCTTTAATTGCATGATAGGCGCGATAGACATAGGAATTTCCGTCAATGAGATAGATGTTTGCGGGTTTTTTCATAATATTGTAATATCACAAAACTTCTTTTAGCTTCACGATTACCTCAAGATTCCTCACGATTCCTAAAAACTAAAGCATTTTCTTTATACTTCTTATCTTGAGGCTATCTTGAAGGCATCGTGAAGCTTAAAAACTTCTTTTAGCCTCTCGATTTCTTCAAGATTACTCACGATTCTTAAAAACCAAGGATATCCTCTTTTTTGTTTCCTATCTTGAAGCTATTCTCCTTAACTCTTTAACTTTATTCATTCCCTAACCCTCTTTCCCAGCCTCTTCTGTTTCAAGGACTTTTTTATAGTCACATTCCTTGTTCGGACAGGTAATGGTAACCTGTCCTGTCCTGTCCCTCTTTTCCACCAGGTATTTTGAGTCACACTCCGGGCACTTCTCGGCTACCGGCTTGTTCCAGGATGCAAATTTGCACTCGGGCCAGTTACTGCAACTCCAGAAGACCTTGCCCTTTTTACTCTTCCTTTCGATTATCTCCCCGCCGTCAAGGGGGCAGCTCACGCCTGTGCCAAGGGGCTTTGTGCCCTTGCATTCAGGATAACGTGTGCAGGCAAGGAACCTGCCGTACCGGCTCTGCTTTATCACCATTGGAGAACTGCATTGAGGGCACTTCTCCGTGGTCTCCTCCACAGGCTTCAGATTGCCGTTTTCCTCTTCAAGGGGTTTTGTTTTCTTGCACTCCGGATAGCCGGTACAGGCAAGAAAACGTCCGTGCCTGCCCCACCTCTTAACCATTGGCAGCCCGCATGACTCACACAGGATATCCGTTGCTTCATCCTCGGGTCTTATTCTTTCCTGTGAATCCATTGCCTCGCTGAGGTCCTTGCTGAAAGGGTCGTAAAACTCCCTGACCACCTTGATCCACTTCAGCTTGCCCTCTTCCACCCTGTCCAGCTCGTCCTCCATCTTGACTGTAAAACCTATATCTATGAGCTCGGGAAACCTCTCAACAAGGAGATCGTTTACAAGCATGCCCAACTCTGTGGGCCTCAACTTGCCCTCTTCCCTCTTTACGTACTTCCTCTCCTGAATAGTCGAGAGGATGGCAGCGTATGTGCTCGGCCTTCCGATACCCTTCTCTTCAAGGGCCTTGACGAGTGAGGCCTCGGTAAACCTTGGGGGTGGCTGTGTAAAGTGTTGTGATGCGCTTATATCCTTCAGTGAAAGGGTCTCTCCCTCCTTCAGGCTGGGAAGCAAACCATCTTCTCCGGTATCCTCAGCGGCAGTGTCAACACTCTCTGTATAAACAGCCGTAAACCCTTTAAACCTTATCACATCACCCGACACCCTGAACTCTGCGCCGTTTCCTTCAGGAGTAATGATAAAGGTGGTCTGTTCAATCTCTGCCGGGGCCATCCGGCTTGCAACAAACCGCTGCCATATAAGCCTGTACAGGGCATACTGGTCCTTCGTAAGGAAGGTCTTTATGGACGCTGGAGGTCTGTTCATATACGTCGGCCTGACCGCCTCATGTGCATCCTGTGCCTGACCTTTTTTCTTATATACCGGAGGGGTCTTGGGAAGATATTCCTTACCGTATTTTTCTTCTATAAAAACCCTTGCAGCCTCCTGTGCCTCTTTGGCTATCCTGACCGAATCGGTCCTCATATAAGTAATCAGACCAACCGAGCCCTCTTCACCAAGCTCAATCCCCTCGTAAAGCTGCTGTGCAACAACCATGGTCTTCTTTGGCGTAAATCTGAGCTTTCTGGAAGCCTCCTGCTGAAGGGTACTGGTAATAAAGGGCGGAGAGGGGTTACGTTTCCTGAGTTTTTTCTCTATCTTCTCAAGCACATAAGTCTTTGTCTTCAGTTCCCCGACAAGGGCCTCTGCCGTGGTCTTGTCCCTGATCAGAAATTCATTCTTCTCACGGTTTATTACATGTTTCTCTTTATATTTAAAGAGTCTTGCCTTAAATTCAGGGGGCACGGAACCCTCAAAGAGACCTCCTATATTCCAGTATTCAGTGGACTTGAATGCCTCTATATCCCGCTCCCTCTCCACAATGATCCTTACAGCAACAGACTGCACACGGCCCGCGCTCAGTCCCCTCTGCACCTTTCTCCACAGGAGAGGACTCAACCCGTAACCCACGAGTCTGTCCAGAATCCTCCTTGCCTGCTGGGCATCCACCTTGTTCATATCGACCTTGCCGGCGTTTTTGACGGCATCACGCACCGCCTTCTCTGTAATCTCGTTAAAGGTAATCCTGTATATCTCCTTACCGGCGGCCTTGCCGGATTTACCTCCCCCCGCCTTCTTTAACTCTTCAACTATATGCCAGGCTATTGCCTCACCCTCCCTGTCCGGGTCAGGCGCAAGATAGACAACATCTGCCTCCCTGGCAGCCTTCCTCAACTCCTTGATAATCTTCTCCTTGCCGGGAATAACAACATAGCTGGGAGAAAAATCCTTCTCCACATCAACACCGAGCTCTTTGGCAGGAAGGTCCCTGACATGACCGACTGATGCCTTTACTGAAAAACCCTTACCCAGTATCTTGTTTATCGTCTTGGCCTTTGCAGGTGACTCTACTATTACAAGTGATTTCATTCTCAATACCTCTTTAATTTAAAATATTACAAATATCCCGGTAATCAGTGCCACACAACGCTCTTGCCATCACCATAAACAAGGGCATATATCTCTTCTGTCTCAAACCCGCTATTCTTCATAAAGAGATATACCAACACTGACTTTATAGTATCCAGATCTTCGTCCTCTATCAAACGGCTCTTCTCAAGAACCCTCAGCTCTTCATTTACCTTGAAGAGATTGATGTCCGACATCTCAAGTTTCACGAGAATATCATCAAATTTCTTCTCTTTTTCAAGCGAATCCCCGCTTACCACCTTCAGAATCTCCATAAACTTTCTATACACTCCAACCTCCCGTAGTTCTTTAAAGACGCAAAGCGCATGACGCATGGCGCATGGCGCAGAGCGTTAAGGACAAAGCGTAAAGAGTCCCGTATCCTTGAACGCTATGCTCTATGCGTCTTGTCTCTGAACAGCTTGCGTCTTATCCTTCAACGCTATGCGCTATGCGTCTTAATCCTTTAACGCCTTGCTCTACTCCTTTGCTGTTATACCTCAAGATAAAACTTTTTACCTCCAGACTGCTTAACAATCCCTTTAAGCTCAAGGGTTGTAAGGATACCGAGCACCCTGAAGGAAGGCAATCCGCTTTGCCTTGTCAGTTCATCAATATGTAACGGCTCCGGAGATAGTTTCTCTGCAATACTCTTCTCCTCTTC
>BTTF01000008.1:0-39303 GCA_036244995.1 bacterium
GAAACGTGGAGCTCCGGCTGGTCATCCGGGCTGGTTCCGGGATAAACCAAAAGATGTGGATCAAACAGTGCACGTTGCGGCTCCCGATAGCTGCCCTCATTGCCAATCGGAGAAGTTGAAGGGCCTCAGATTTATTACAGCAACGAGGATTGGCAAAATGAACTGGATATGGTTTCACGAAAACTTTATAAGTATTTAGAAGCGAACAAAATCAGTCCAGCTAACCGTTGAACCGTCGTGTGGTTTAAAGTCCCGCAATCATACGAGCAAAGCCCGGTCTTGGTAAGCAGTAGCTGACTTCAGCATTATGTATGAAGATCACTCCTGATTCAAAGATGCTTCAGGTCGTCTTCCTTTTCGGCTTCTCCCTTAAGTTTCTTCTCTATATATTCCTTTGCCGCATCCTTTCCCCCAAGGCCGAAGGCAAGCGAGAGTGAAAATACAATTCCTCCGAAAATTACCGTGAAGGCAACGATTACCGTATCGCGGCCTATGCCGAGCTGTTCCAGCGCCATTGTAAAGGCAAGCAGGAAGACAATGGTTTTGACGGTTTTGCTTAATAATCCCGAGAATTTTATTCCTGAATTTACAGAAGCTATCAGTGTTGCCCTTCCAGCAAAGTTGCTGAGTATATAACCGACTATAATAAGTAGCGCAGAGACAAAAACATTAGGGAGATAGAGGAAGAATTGTTCGAGGAGGTCCTCAATTGCCGGGATTTTGAGGGTGTACAGTGACATTATAAAGAAAAGGATTACCACAAACCAGAAGGATATCTGACTCAGAAGTTTTGAGGGGGGTGTCTTCATTCCACCCTTTTCAAGTACCTGGGTTATCCCCATTCTTTTACAGAATCGGTCTGTATTTAATATCCCGAGTACTTTCTGGATTACACTCTTGATAATCCATCCGGAGAGGAATCCCAAAATGAATATAACCAGAGAACTGAGAAGGTTTGGCAAGAATTCGATAAGCCTCTGGAAACAGTTCGTCATAGGTACTGTTACGATTTTATCGAATAAGTTTTCCATAAAAAACCCTCCTTGAATTAATCATTAGTTAATGGTCTTTGCCGATTGACCGTTATTCCGGCTCAAATTCACTTTTCTTTTTCCTCCTCAACCCACCTTTCAACAAGATAGGGCTTTCCCTTTTCAAAGGCAATACAGAGTTCTTCCAGCCTCTGCTCTACCTCCGCAGCCGTGCTTTCCCACGTCTCTATCACAAAAGAGGCTACCTTGCCAAGATATAGAGGCGTAAGTGACTTTATTATGTGCTCCCGGCTCATCAATTTTCTGTGACAGGCTATGGCAAAATTATATACGATCTCCACCCATACATTATCGGGAATGGAGAATTTTTCTTTTGGCTTCTCCCCAACGGTTGCGAGAAACCACATTAATTCACCGGGTAAAAATGATTCGTACATGACCGAGAGTTCTTTCACACCAAGTCTGAATTTCTCTATCATAGCATCAAGATTGACCTTGATGGGTTCAAGGCCAACCGAGTATACAAACCCGAATGTAGGAACAGGTCGCGACCCCTTTATATCCTTCCATATTGTGGTATATTCCTCCATAAGATTAAAGACGGAGATTACCACCTGGTGGAGCATTGCACTGAGGTCGGAGCCCGGTTCCTTGGGGTCATGAATCTTTGCCCCCAGGAATGCCTGACATACCTTGAAGGCATTTGCAACAGCAGTTGTGGTCATCCAGATGTCGATCCCGAAACGGGCTACGTCTGTCTCCCATACATCTTTTGACAGATAAAAAGATGCAAGCTTGCCTGAGAGCCCGAAGTCTCCTCCTATGGGCTGACGGATTCTATGTCCGTACAGTGCCCTTGTCATCGGGTAAACTATGGTATTAGTGATGGTGCCGTCATATTTGTGCCTGTGATAATAGGGGGCGACGTAATCATATCCTGCATTGAGAACCGGCCTGATCAGAAGTTCGATCCATTCAGGTGTTATGCTTCTGAGGTCGGAATCCACCACCGCGCAGGCCTTTACATTAAGGGTTTTTGCTATCTCAAAGATGGTCCTGAATGCACTCCCTTTCCCGGGAATTCCATGATAGGGTGTAATAATCTTGTGGAGGTTTCCCACCCTGTGATGAATCAGTATGGAGTCAAAATCAACAGTGGTTTCCCTGACGACATCCATGGTTCCATCAGTTGATCCCCCGTCGGAATTTACAAGTACGGATTTGGAGTCAGGGAAGTATTTTGAAAGTCCCGCCTGAACGGCCCTCACAACATGTCCGATGGTTTTGGCGTTGTTGTAACTTGGAATGCCGATAACTATATCAGCCTCTCCAAGTTCATGGACCTTTTCCTGAACATCCTTCCTCAGCGCTATTGTGTTTTCAGGCATATTTGTGATATTTGGTCAGGATACAGGTTTATGCAAAACGCATGCAAGTCCGTTATTCACCAAAATTCGCTCCATAATGAGACCTGTGCAGATTCTTGTCGATAATATCATTACCTGTTGTATGTTGCCTGCTTCGAATTGCGAGTAACAGCTATGCCTTGTGACTTGCAAAATGTTGACTAAGCAATCGAAATAATGGTTAAATTATTACTGTATCAACATTATATCATTCAGGTGTATGATGATACAACCTTTATGATTTTGGGAGGGCACGATGAAGAGAATCCCCATGACAGAGCAGGGTTTTCGTAAAATGAAAGAAGAACTGGAGCATCTTCTCCGGGTTGAGAGGCCCAAAAATATAAAGGATATTGAAGAGGCAAGGTCGCATGGTGATTTAAGTGAGAATGCCGAATATCATGCCGCCAAAGAGAGACAGTCCTTTGTCGAAGGCCGTATACAGGAACTGCAGTCCAAGACAGCACTGGCCCAGGTTATCGACACTTCAAGAATCAAGAGTGACAGGGTCACCTTTGGTGCAAAGGTTAAGGTTTATGATCTTGCAACAGAAGAGGAAAGGCTGTTTCAACTTGTTGGGCCTGATGAGGCGGATGTTAACAATGGCAGGATATCAATCACATCGCCTGTCGGCAGGGGGCTGATGAGTAAAGAGGTCGGAGATACGGTAGTTGTCAATGCCCCGGCAAAAATCATAGAGTATGAGATTTTAGAGATCAGTTTTGAGTAGATTTTTCCAGGCAGAGGTTGCAGAAAATATCCACCTGTCTCAAACACATAACCTTCTCAGGATTACCCCTTTGCAACCCCATGTCAGACCAGCTCCAGGGCAGTTTTATCTGCTGAGGGCATCTGAAACCCTTGATCCCCTTCTCAGGAGACCCTTCAGTATCTTAAGATGGGATGATGCTCATCTGGAGTTTCTTGTAAGGTTGAAGGGCAGGGGGACTTTTTTGTTGAGAAATATGAGGCCCGGTGACGGTATCGACGTGTTGGGCCCCCTCGGCAAAGGCTATCCTGAACCCCTCATGGATGAGACCCCGTTACTTGTTGCCGGTGGTGTCGGGATAGCGTCTGTCTATCCCCTGATAGGGAGTTTACATGCTGGAACCCGTCTCTTCTATGGCGCCATGAACTCAGCGGAGCTCTACCTCCTTGATGATATAAAGAAACTCACAGGGCATATCTATATAAGTACGGATGACGGCAGCATGGGTTTTAAGGGCAATGCGGTTGAGAGATTAATTGAATCCCTGGAGGACCTTGCCGTTGCAAAGCCCGCTGTATATGCGTGCGGCCCTGAAGGGATGATAGCGTCTCTCCTGAAGTTTCTGAATGAAAGGGGCATTCCGGGCTATATTTCCTTTGAGGAAAAAATGGCCTGCGGTATCGGTGCCTGCCTTGGATGTGTCATAAAGACAGGACAGGGGTATAAGAGAGTATGCAAGGAAGGGCCGGTTTTTAATGTAAGGGAGATAGTGTGCTGAACATGAGCCTGTCAGTCGACATAGGTAAGCTTGGACTTAAAAATCCTGTTATGACCGCCTCCGGGACATTTGGTTACGGGGAAGAGTATGCCGAGTTTGTTGACCTTTCCAGCCTTGGTGCAATTGTGGTAAAGGGGCTTTCGCTTGTGCCCAGGGAGGGCAATCCTCCTCCCCGCATTGTGGAGACCCCTGCCGGGATGCTTAATGCCATAGGGCTTCAGAACATAGGTGTGGAGAGTTTTATAGAGGAAAAACTCCCGTTCCTGAGACAGTTTAATGTGCCTGTAATAGCCAACTTCTTCGGTGACTCCGTAGATGAGTATGTGGCAGCGGCAGAGAGGTTAAGCGATGTGCAGGGTATAGACGGTCTTGAGATGAATATATCATGCCCCAACAAGCAGGCGGGATGGCTGGTTTTCGGTACTGACCCGAAGGTCACCTTTGAGGTTGTCAGTGCAGTGAGAAAGGTAACGGACCTTACGCTTATAGTTAAACTCTCACCGAATGTGACGGATATTGCACTCATGGCAAGGGTTGCAGAGGATGCAGGGGCTGATGCAGTATCTCTGATAAATACGGTTTCCGGGATGGCTATTGATATAAAGACGAGAAGACCGAAGCTGGCAAACATCACAGGGGGGCTGTCGGGACCTGCTATCAAGCCCATAGGGATAAAGATGGTTTGGGATGTGTTCAGGGCAGTCAGTATTCCGATTATTGGTTCCGGCGGTATAATGAACGGAGGGGATGCAATCGAATATATGCTTGCCGGTGCTACTGCCGTGGCAGTGGGAACGGCAAATTTTGTAAGTCCAACCGCAACAATGGAGATATTATCAGGAATAAAGGATTATATGACTACCTATGGAATCGAAGACATTTCCAGTATTAAAGGAGGCTTGATATGGGAACGAGAGGACCTTTAATTACACTAACCTCTGATTTTGGAACGAAAGATCCCTTTGTGGGACAAATGAAGGGTGTTATCCTTAATACCAATCCTGACGTTGTAATGGTGGATATCACTCATAATATCTCACCCCATAATATAAGGGAAGCAGCTGTCCTTACGGGCCTGAGTTATGAGTATTTCCCTGTCAGGACAATACACCTGGTGGTGGTTGATCCGGGAGTGGGGTCAAGGAGGAGACCGATTATAGTCACAACACAGAACCATTACTTTGTCGGGCCTGACAATGGTCTTTTTTCGATGGTATATAAAAAGGAAAAGGATTCCTTTCGTGTTATTCATATAACTTCCGAGCATTACTTTCATAAAAAAGACTCTGCAACATTTCATGGCAGGGATATTTTTGCACCAGTGGCAGCGTGGCTCTCAAAGGGCATTCCGGTTGATCACTTCGGGTCGGATATAGACGATTTTATGAACATCCATCTCCCCGAGCCGGTAATGCCTTCCAGGAATACAATTGAGGGCGAGGTATTATATATCGACCATTTTGGTAATGCAATAACCAACATATCTTCAGACCTTATAAGGGATTCCCTCAATGGAGGTGAAAGATTGAGGATTGTATTGAAGGGCAATGTGGTTTCATTCAAGAGCTGCTATTCAGAAGTGGAAGATAAAGATATTTATTGTCTTATTAACAGTTGTGATCTGCTCGAGTTTTTTATTTGCAGGGGAAATGCAGCAGAAAGTTTCGGGATCAGGATAGGTGACATTGTAGGCATTATAAAGAGCTAAATTGATGCACTCTTTACAGGTCCAAGAACCGTAAGTGCGAATTCCCCGTCAGTGAAGAGTCTGTCGGAGAGCTCCCTTACCTCAGAGAACCGGACTCCGTCAATGGCCTTCATAATTTCTGAGGGAGATATATACTTTCCATAATAGATTTCCTGGCGGGCAAGGTTATTCATCCTTCCTGATGTGGATTCAAGGGCAAGAACAAGATTTCCCTTGAGTTGCTTTTTTGCCCTTGTCAGTTCATCTTCAGATACTGTATCCTTAAAAGTTACGAGCTCCTCCTTTATTATATCTATTACCTGCCGGTATTTTTTCCTGCCTGTACCCACGTATACACCGAAAAGGCCACAGTCATGGTAGGAAGAAGTGAAGGAATATACAGAGTAAGCAAGTCCCCGCTGTTCCCTGATCTCCTGGAAGAGCCTTGAACTGACGCCGGCCCCGATAACGGTATTCATCAACAACATTGCATATCGCTCCGGACTCCCCTGGTCAATACCCTCAGTACCGATACAGAGATGTACTTCCGAGCAGTCTTTTGGTACCACTTTTGTTCCATGATGAAATTTCGGTTTTGAGTAAGTGTGAGGTTGGGAGTTGTTGCTGATTGTGCCGATGGAGCTGTTAAGCCCCCTTAAAACCTCTTCATGCTCAATATTACCTGCACATGATATGACAATATTGTTGATGGTGTAATGCTTTTTTATATGCTCTTCCAGGTCTTTTTTCGTGAAGGACCGTACTGTTTTTTTAGTGCCAAGGATACCCAGGCCGATGCCTTCCCTGTTCCAGACATATTCACTGAACAGGTCATGTATGTAATCATCAGGCATATCTTCCACCATTTTTAGCTCTTCAATCACAATACCTTTTTCCTTCTCTATCTCGTCTTCAGGTAGCCGGGAGTGAAGAAAGATGTCCATGAGCAGGTCGATGCCCTTTTCAAGATAATCGTCGAGCAGCTTTATGTAGAATGTTGTTGTTTCCTTGGATGTGTAGGCATTGAGGTCTCCTCCAAGGGAGTCTATTTCAACGGCTATCTCTTTTTGCGAACGGTTTTTTGTCCCTTTAAAGAGCATGTGTTCAAGGAAATGGGATATCCCGTTTTTCTGCTTTGTCTCATATCTTGAGCCCACCTTTACCCAGATGCCGAGGCATACTGACCGGACACCCTTTATACGTTCCAGCAGGACGGGTATTTTGTTATCGAGATATTCTTTTTTGAACATGGTCTTTGCTCCAAATGGTCGTTATAAATAATATGGTTTTACCTTTCCCCGGCGTCTGTCTGTGTGTTGCCTGCAGACAGGGGAGTGAGGCAGGGGAGCTAAAATTGAAGAAAAAAGTTATAGGTTGAAGGGCAAATCTCAGAGGCCTGCTTTTCAAACAAGCCTCTAAAATTCAGAGCATGCTCTGTCTATCCCTTTGTCTTTTCTTTGGCCTCTTCCCGAAGGGCTTCTTTTCTGCTTAATTTGAGTCTTCCCATATCATCAATCTCTATGACCTTGACAGGGAATTCATCTCCGTAATTGATCACGTCTGTAACCTTTCCAACCCGTTCATCCGATATCTGGGAAATATGTAAAAGCCCTTCCACTCCGGGCAGTACTTCAACAAAGGCACCGAAGTCTACAACTTTTTTGACCTTTCCCATATATATCCTGCCAACCTCTACATCCTGCACAATTCCTTCTATAATCTCTTTTGCCTTCATGGCGGATGCCTCGTCGGCAGAAGCAATGTTAATAAGACCTGTATCGTCTATGTCGATCTTTACGCCTGTCTGCTCGGTTATTCCCCTGATCACCTTACCCCCTACGCCGATTACATCCCTTATCTTTTCCGGCTTGATCTGAATGGTATATATTCTTGGTGCATTTGGCGCAAGATTCTTTCGGGGCTCAGGCAGTGTCTCGTTCATCTTCTCCAGTATGTGGAATCTTCCCGCTCTTGCCTGTTCAAGGGCCGACTCCATTATCTCCCTGGTTATACCGCTTATCTTCACATCCATCTGAAAGGCTGTTACGCCTTTTTTTGTTCCGGTAACCTTGAAGTCCATATCTCCGAGGTGGTCTTCAAGGCCAAGTATATCCGAGAGTATTACGGTCTTGTCACTCTCATGTATGAGTCCCATTGCAATCCCTGCCACAGGTGTTTCAATGGGTACCCCGGCATCCATGAGTGCAAGGGTTGCACCGCAAACAGTTGCCATGGATGATGAACCATTTGATTCCAGAATATCAGAGACTATCCGTATGGTATACGGAAATTTTTCCTTTGATGGTATCACCGGTTTCACTGCCTTCTCTGCAAGTGCGCCGTGACCGATCTCTCTCCTGCCGGTGAATCCAAGTCTCTTCACCTCGCCGACACTGAAGGGCGGGAAGTTATAATGGAGCATGAAGGATTTAAATGTTTCACCTTCAAGTGCGTCTATCCTCTGCTCGTCCGCTGATGTACCAAGGGTTACTGCCACAAGCGCCTGGGTCTCGCCCCTGACAAAGAGGGCTGAACCATGCACTTTCGGCAGGAAACCAACCTTGCCGTAGATGTGCCTTATATCCTCGGGCTTTCTACCGTCGGCCCTCACACCTGCCTCTATGATCATCCTCCTCACGAGGTTTTTTTCAATATCATGGAATATTCCGGATATCTCTTTTGCCCTGTCCTCTTCTTCAGAGCCAAACTTTTCAAGTACCTCCTCAAGCAGAAGGTCTAACTCCTCCTGTCTCTTCATCTTTGAGGGTATCCTGAGGGCCTCTTTCATCCTGTCAATTACAAAAGAGCTGACCTCTTCCTTAAGTGCCTCATCAATCACGGTTGGATTGATTTGTCTCTTGGGTTTGCCGCATACCTCTGCAAGCCTTCTCTGAATTACGTTTATCTTTTTTATCTCTTCATGAGCGGAGTCTATTGCCCCAAGGACAATCTCCTCTGATACCTCGATTGCACTACCCTCAACCATCATGACGGCATCGTCCGTTCCGGCTACAACAAAGTTCAGTTCCATCTTTTCAAGTTCTTCCAAAGAGGGGCATACTACAAACTCTCCGTCGATCCTTCCAACCCTTACTGCCGATACAGGACCGTCAAAGGGTATATCCGATATCATAAGGGCAGAGGATATCCCGGTTATTCCAAGGATATCCGATACATTCTCATCACCAAACGAGATGACCGAGGCTATACCCTGTGTTTCTGAACGGAAGCCATCGGGGAAGAGTGGCCTGACGGGCCTGTCGATCAGGCGGGATGCAAGCACTTCTTTCTCGGAAGGTTTTCCTTCCCTCTTGAAAAACCCCCCTGGAATCTTACCTGCCGAGTAAGCTTTTTCCTGATAGTCAATAGTTAATGGAAAGAAATCAAGGTCTTTTCTTTCCCTCTTTGAAGCTACTGCTGTGGCAAGCACCACAGTGTCACCATAACTTATTAAGACCGAGCCATCAGATTGCTTTGCAAGTTCCCCTGTTTCAATTATAAGCTGCTGTCCCCTGATCTCATGTTTTTCTCTGTGTGGAGCATCAATTTCCGACATCTAGGTTGTCACCTCTACTTTCTTAATCCTAAGCGCTCAATGAGCTTCTCATACCGC
Organism: bacterium; assembly: GCA_036244995.1. Lineage (GTDB taxonomy): Bacteria > Nitrospirota > Thermodesulfovibrionia > Thermodesulfovibrionales > JdFR-85 > BMS3Bbin07. Next base: position 9,186 of record BTTF01000008.1, read on the forward strand.
TGTTTGTCGCAGGTTTTCAGGTATTTAAGGAGTTTTCTCCTCTGGGATACCATTTTCAGTAATCCCCGCCTTGAATGGTGGTCTTTTTTATGGACCTTGAAGTGCTCTGTGAGATAAGTTATCCTCTCAGTAAGCAAGGCTACCTGAACCTCCGGGGAACCGGTATCCTTTGCGTGTACCTTGAATGCTTCGATAATGCCGTCTTTTTTCTCTTTTGTGAGAGGCACCATATCACCCCTTTCTTTAAATTATTGGAGAGCCGCACACAAATTGTAAACACAATAATTATGCGCCGGTCTCTTTGTTGATTTTCATTAACCTGCCATTAAAATAGGCTGCTATAAAGAATACCATAGTAGCGCTTTAGATGTAAAGGATATCTGGCCATCCTAAACCCTGTTCCTCACAAGCTCTTCTACAACAGATGGATCGGCAAGTGTTGAGATATCGCCAAGGTCCCCGGTCTCTCCGCCTGCAATCTTTCTGAGTATCCTCCTCATTATCTTGCCGCTGCGGGTCTTTGGCAAGCCCGGGGTGAACTGTATCCTGTCCGGTTTTGCTATCGGGCCGATCAGTTTCCTTACATGATTCTTGAGTGATTCCTCAAGTGTCTCATCAGACGGGACCCCCTCCTGCAGTACAACAAAGGCGTATATCCCCTCCCCTTTTATCTCATGGGGGTACCCAACCACTGCAGCCTCTGCCACTTTTTCATGGCTTACAATGGCTGACTCAAGCTCTGCAGTACCTATTCTGTGGCCTGAGACGTTCAGGACGTCGTCTATCCTGCCCATCAGCCAGAAATCTCCGTCTTCGTCAATCCTTGCCCCATCCCCTGTAAAGTATCTGCCGGGGAACCTGCTGAAATACACCTCCTTGAATCTCTTTCCATCAATATCTCCGAACATCCCTCTGAGTATGCCGGGCCAGGGTTTTTCAATGACAAGATACCCGCCTTCGTTTGTCTCGACAGGCGTACCGTCGTCTCTAACTATCTTCGGCACCACTCCGGGGAAGGGCCTGTTTGCAGAGCCGGGTTTCAGGGTCATGGCTCCCGGCAAGGGAGTTATAAGAATTCCGCCCGTCTCTGTCTGCCACCATGTGTCCACTATGGGAAGCTTCTCCTTACCCACATGGGTGTAATACCACATCCATGCCTCAGGGTTTATCGGTTCTCCGACTGTACCAAGGAGTCTGAGGCTTGAAATATCATGCTTGTGTACCCACTGCTCGCCCTCCCTCATCAACGCCCTTATTACGGTGGGTGCAGTGTAGATTATGTTTACCTGGTGTTTATCCACTATATCCCAGAATCTGCCCGGGTCGGGATAGTTTGGAACCCCTTCGAACATCAGCGATGTAGCCCCGGCTGAGAGGGGGCCATAGACAATGTAGCTGTGGCCTGTTATCCATCCAATGTCTGCTGTGCAGAAATGAATGTCTTCATCATGGTAGTCGAATATCCATTTAAAGGTGAGATTTGTGTATAGAAGATAGCCGCCTGTTGTATGCAGGACCCCCTTTGGTTTTCCTGTTGACCCGGATGTATAGAGTATAAAGAGGGGGTCTTCTGCATCCATCTGCTCCGGTTCACAATAGTTGGATATATCCGTTGCTGCCATCTCTTCATGCCACCAGTAGTCCCTCCCGGGTTCCATATCCACATCGCCGGAGGACCTTCCGACAACTATTGCCTTCCTGACAGTCGGACACTCAAGTAATGCCTCATCAGCATTGGTCTTTAGAGGCACCTTCCTTCCACCCCTTATCCCCTCATCTGCGGTGATGACGAGCTTTGCCTTACAGTCGTTTATCCTGTCCCTGAGAGATTGTGATGAGAAGCCGCCAAACACAATACTATGAATGGCCCCGATCCTTGCGCAGGCAAGCATGGCTATTGCCAGCTCGGGTATCATGCAGAGGTAGATCGTTACCCTGTCGCCCCTGCCGACTCCGTGCTTTTTCAGGACATTGGCGAACCTGTTGACTTCATGGTAAAGCTGCTGGTATGTGTAGGTCCTGTACCGGCCTTCATCCGACTCCCATATAATGGCCGCCTTATTCCTAAGCGGGGTGGTGATGTACCTGTCAAGACAGTTGTATGAGGCGTTCAGTTTTCCGCCGGAAAACCACTTTACAAAGGGTTTTTCAAAGTCATACTCAAGCACCCTGTCCCATTTCCTGAACCAGGAGAGATTCTTCTCTGCCATCTCTGCCCAGAATCCCTCGGGGTCTTCCACAGAGCGGCGATAGATCGCCTCATATTCAGCCATAGTCTTGATATGGGCCTTACTTGAAAACTCCCCGGATGGTGGAAAACTCCTCTGTTCCTCAAGTAAGACGGAAATCCCCTTTTCTGACATCGTGACCTCCTTGTTTGATAAATCAGAGATATACTTTTAAATACTTTAGCAGAAAATAGCGTTTAGTTCTTCTATTTTATAGGATGGATTTGTTTTTTTTCTCATTTTTTTGGTTTTTTGTGATAGAATTTTTCTGAGGTACCGATTCCAATAACCATATTATCACTGGATTCGGGTTATGGAAAGGTGTAACAGTCTGTGATATAATCAGACTATGTTTTATGAGAGCCTTCTCCGCAGGGGGCACAGGGAAGGGTATCACACTCGTGGTCACCTGTGAATGCAGTCAAGAATATGAGGAACTTGTAATAGATACTGGGGGGTAGAGTGAACAATGGATTGAATCATAAGAAGAAAATATTCAAAATCCTTATTGTTGATGGGGATGAAAAAGATATAAAACTCTTGAGGTCATTTTGTGAAGACCACGGGTATGAAACGATTGTAGCCAGGAACGGCCATGAGGCAGTGGAGCAGACTCTTCAGCACTTACCGGACCTTATACTTATGGATGTGATGAAGCCTGAAATGAAAGGGCTTGAGGTTGCAGAGAAACTCAAGGCCCATGAGCTTACGGAGCATATCCCTATTGTTATACTCACAGCCCCTGGCTCATCACCGGAACGCAGTACAGGTATTGCCAAAGGTATTGATGATTTTCTTGTAAGGCCCGTCGATTCAGTTGAATTTACCCTGAGAGTGAAGAATCTGTTGAAACTCAAGGAGTGCCGTGATTTTTTAAGACACCATAAACAGTTGCTTGAAGAGCAGGTGGTAGTGAAGACAAAGGCTCTTGAGGGGGCCTTTGAGAGACTTGAGAGGGTATACAGGAGGATCAGAACAGGATATGGCGAGACGGTTTACCGGCTCACTCTTGCCTCTGAGTACAAGGATGAGGATTCCGGAGCGCATATAAAGAGGATCAGTTTATATACAAAGGTGCTCGCTTCTGCTCTGGGTATGAGCAAGGAGTATATAGAGACTATTTATTATGCCTCACCAATGCATGATATCGGGAAGGTAGGTATTCCCGAGAGTATTCTCCTTAAAAAGGGTGGGCTTACTCCTGAAGAATGGGAGGTTGTGAAGACGCACACAACTATTGGTGCTAAAATTCTCAGGAATTCAAACTCCCCCTACCTGAAGATGGCTGAGGAGATTGCACTTACCCATCACGAAAAGTGGGACGGGACCGGTTATCCAAAAGGGCTTAAGGGTGAAAATATTCCGGTATCGGGAAGGATAATGAATATAGTTGACCAGTATGATGCATTGAGAAGCAGAAGGCCCTACAAACCGGTAATGGACCATGAGAGCGTTGTCGATATCCTTACTGCCGGGGATGTCAAAAGCATGCCGAAGCATTTTGACCCACAGGTATTTGAAGCTTTTATGAGGTCATCCGATATGTTCAGGGAGATTTATGAGGTACGCAGGAATGATGTTGGCTAAAAGCAGGAAAGCTGAATCGGTTATCTGTATATGATATAAATCATGGGTCTTCTCCGGAGATCATGGTATAATTAGACCATGAGTAACTTTAATGAAGGTTGTCCCGGCAGCGTAGAGATAAAGAGCCCGTTTCCCGAGGAGCTAATCTGCATTTTTTGCGGCAGTACGGTTGAGATATGGTCAGACGAGACCGAGGCTGTATGTGGTAACTGTGGAAAGGTTGTTACAAGGGAGATGAGGCAAACCTGTCTTGACTGGTGTCCTGCTGCAAAGGAGTGTGTCGGGGCGGAAAAGTATGAGCGGCTCATGAAAAAGAAGAAGAAAGGCGAGTAAAATCATGTATTGTATTGACAGATATCCCTGCCTCAGGACCTTTCTTTCAACTCTCTTATAGCCTGTTTTACCTTCCGGGTATCAGAGACATCGGGAGAGAGTTCAAGATATGCCTTAAATTCGGTAATTGCTTCCCCTGTCCTGCCCAGGTCATAAGCCAGCACAATGCCCAGATTTCTATGTGCATAAAGGTTTTTAGGGTCATAACTCAATGCCTTTCTGTATGCCCCGGCAGCCCTTTCAGGGTCTCCCGAGTTTCTGTAGCATGTGCCCATATCTACCCTTACGTTTACATTCTCCGGGTTTCTCACAAGTATTTTTTCGTAAATCTTTATTGCCTCCCTGAATCTGCCGTTATCCATAAGGAGGTTTCCAAGTTCGATCAGGGCATTAAGGTCGGCGGGTTCTTTACTTACGGTTTCCCTCAGCCTCTTTATATCCCTGTCAGCACTAATAATGGGTGAATGACTGACCCCCTCCGGGGGAGGAGTAGCCGGGGGTGTGTCGGACTTTTCCGTACAGGAAGCTATAAACAGTATGATGACAAGGATGCATAGGAGATGGAAACCTTTATAGCGCAAATATCCTTGAGCAGAAAACGGAACAGCAATATTTATCAGAGCACTCTTACGCATTGGCGGAAATATTATAACACAGAAAATTGTATTGCGGCCATTCAGGCAGATTCCTCAATCCTCCAGCCGGGATGTTTTCTTTATTTTTATTTTGTTTCGGGGTATAATTGTTATATGTAGCAGTCGCTTTGGGGGTGAGTCTTAATTCAGGGGGGGAGAGAGATGAATCCGTGTCTTGCAAACTGCTTATCCAGGGAAGATGCCATCTATCTTCTTGAGCTGATCCACAAGAGTCTTTCCTGTAATACAAAAGAGGAACTGGCGGAACTAATGAAGAAACTGAGATGCCTGGTTCCATACGACTTTGCCATTTGCCTGCTTGGTAAAAAGGAGGTTGGCGGTATGGTAAATATCTATAATCCTGCAAACATAAACTATCCTGCCGAATGGATTGAGCTTTACTTTGAGAGAAATTTCCAGGAGATTGACCCGGTTGCCAAAGAAAACTTTACTCATTTCAGGTTGCAGAGATGGTCTGATACGTATAGACTACATGGCCCTCCACGGGAATTCCTCTCACTTGCTGGGGATTTTGGACTCAGAGACGGTTATACACATGGGGTGAGGAATTTCAGTGCAACCGAGGGGAGTCTGTTTTTGCTGTCCGGCAAATCCATAGAACATAATAATCGCACTGATGCTGTATTAAAACTCATTGTGCCGCACTTTCATCAGGTCCTCGTACGTATTGTAGCCCAGGATAAGAGAAAGAACAGGGTTGCGCTTTCTCCAAGAGAAAGAGAAGTGCTCAGCTGGATAAAAGAGGGTAAAAGCACGTGGGAAATATCAGTAATTCTTGGTGTGAGTGAACGGACGGTAAAGTTTCATGTCTGTAATGTTATGCGAAAGCTCGATGCTGTGACCAGGACGCATGCTGTTGCCATTGCAATTGAGCAACGGTTGATTGATATTGAGTAAACCATCTCATCATTTTCGGCCGTTTCACTGAACTTGATATTTCAAATTCCCTCCAGTCCATTATTACCGCCATGGCAGTAACCCCGTCAGGCATTGTTTTTGGGCAGCCTATCCTGTATCCTAAGTGATATGCCTGTATCTCCTCTCTCTCATATGCCAGGTTCTTGACAGTAAAATACCCCTCGCAGATCAAGATAGAAGAGTCAACAGAATTGCCGGTGTTATTACATCTGTTGCTTTTAACCGGTACTATTTCCCGCCCCCTCATCTTTATTGAGTACGAAAAGGTGCATAAAAGTCACCTGTTCTTTTGGACAGGTGACTTTTATGGTAAAACGTGGTACATCTTGGGATAGGGGGGCAAGAGGTATGGGGGAAGGATTTTCTGTATCAAAATCTGTAGTTATTGATGCGAGTACAGGTTCGGTTTGGCGGGTTGTGGCCAATCCATTAAATGCGGCTATTTACCTTGATCCTGTAATCAATGTTAGAAAAGTAGAAGGCAATCTATACCTGCTGAGAGAAGTTGTTACCCCTGAAAGAGAGGGAAACGTGACAATGAAGGAATATCTGATGGAAGTAATCGAGGATGAAGAAAAGAGAAGTCTTATGTCCCGTGTTTATCTTGATTCTGTCAGACAGAAGGAGTTTGGTTTCCGGTTGGAGCCAAAGGGGAAAGAAAAGACAAAGCTTACCTGCAGGATTAAAACGAACTTTGTGATCGCAAAGAACGGGGAAATCGACAGGGAGATTGATTCAATAATAGATAAAATTGCAAGGATGGCGATGAAAAAGCCATCTTCTCTCAGGGTTTCAGGATATGAAGGGACCTTTTAGTTTACAGTGTGTTGTTGGATTCAGGACTCCTGTCTGTCAGTTTGCAATTTTTCTGTGAATTATACAACCACACACAATTTCCTGAAGAGTCACAAAAATAGCTGTGAACCGGAAGATGGAGGTTTTGAAGAAGTAAGTGCTGGAGTGTATGGCGGGGTGGACGGGACTCGAACCCGCGACCTCCGGCGTGACAGGCCGGCGTTCTAACCAACTGAACTACCACCCCTGAACCCTTAGTAAAAAGTTAGGTAATCTTTTAAGGATTACCGTTCAAGGTTGTCTATTTTATATGTTATAGGGAAATGAAGTCAAGGCTCCGACTTGAGTCAGCAATTCACGGTGAATCCCGATGAATTGGGAACCCGCTTACCGGTGGTGTGGATTTATGTGCGTCATGTCACAACTCGCTTTCATCAATTCCAGCAACCTTTATAAGGTGCTTCAGCAAGCTGATCTTTAGCGGGCTATTTCCATGTATGGGTACAGAAATCCGAACCGGGCTTCCCTCTTTCACGTAGATGTGATGGCTGCCTTTTGTTCTCCGCAACTCCCAACCTTTCTTTTCAAGCAGTTTTGCAAAGTCCTTTCCTGATATAGCTTTCACACTGCGATTTCCAGGACCTTGTCCTTCTCCGTTATTTCAATGTCTTTTATATCTACGGATAAGCAACCTTCTACGGCCTCATAGAGGTTGGTGAGAAGTTCGTCGAAGGTCTCTCCCTGAGTTGCACAGCCTGGAATAGCCGGCACCTCAGCCCAGTAGCCTCCTTCTTCCGCTTCATGAACAATTACTTTCAGCTTCACAGGATCACCTCACATTTTTAAACTGTTACATATACTTTAATTGTTGGTCTGATATGGTATAAATATACCATGATTCAGTCAGCAAATGCTTAATGTATCATCTACATGGTAAAGCTTCGTGACGTCAATATATTTTTGTCCCTGTCCTTTATTTTTTGTCTTTTCTGTGATATGGTATATTTAAATTGCCTGAATAAAATATTAAACCGGCAAATAAATACAGAGTTTTTAAAAGGAACACACCCCTTAATCCCCTCTTGATAGAGGGGAAAGTCCTTGCCATCCCTGATCTTACCGGGAGGAGTGGAATGAGGTAAGAGGGAGTGTCTCCCCTCTAAAAAGAGGGGGCAGGGGGTGTGTAGAGAGCATGTTTTTACTGGTTAACCGGTTAACATGGCAGGTGAACATGTCTCTCTGAATAGTTGCCGGGGTTGTTATATTGTTATAAAGAAGAAAGGAAAAAAACTTAACATGAAGAATGTCCTGTACATAGTATGGAGTGACAATAACAGGTTGGGAATTCCGATAATTGATGAGCAACATAGGGGAATTGTTTCCATTATCAATTCGTTACACTACTTTATTCAAAAAGGACGTGGAGAGAAAATATTACAACCTACTTTAATTATGCTGGAGCAACATATACACATCCATTTTGAGACTGAAGAATCATTAATGGCAGAGGCTGGCTATCCAGCGTTAGAGGAACATGTTTTACTGCATAAGGAACTGGCAAGGAAGACAGAGAATGTTTCTCGTGAGGTTATTATGGATAAGGACCTGGATATGATGCTGAAGTTTTTAAAAGAATGGTGGACAGGTCATATTAACAGGGAAGACAAAAAATACGTCCCCTTTGTCAGAAAAATAACAGATACATGAGAAGGAAGGCGAGGTAACCTCGCCACTACTGTTTACAATTGAGTGTGACAAATTATTTTATACTGTTCCTGCCAACACAATAGTAATTAAATCCCAGTTCCTTCATCTTGTCAGGTGCATAGATGTTCCTTAGATCAAAGAAATTCGGGGACTTCATGGTCGATTTTATCCGTGCAAGGTCAAGGTTTCTGAACTGGTTCCATTCGGTCATAAGCACCAGGGCGTCTACACCCTTAACCGTTTCATAGGCATCTTTTTTATAACTGACCTTCGGGAAGACAGCTTTCATGTCCGGGGTTGCAACAGGATCATAGGCCTGCACTTTGGCGCCTTCATTAAGGAGACTTTCTATCATATAGAGGGAAGGGGCCTCCCGGATGTCGTTTGTGTTGGGTTTAAAGGAGAGACCGAGGATGCCTACCTTTTTGCCACTGACATCACCAAGCGCTTCCTGCAGCCTGCTGAACATCAGTGCCCTCTGCTTTTCATTGGCCTTTACTGCGGCCTCTACAACACCAAGCTCGGCATCCCTTTCCCCTGCAAGATGAAGCAGCGCCACCGTATCCTTTGGAAAACAGGAGCCGCCAAACCCAGGTCCTGGATGCAGAAATTTGGGGCCGATCCGCTTGTCAAGACCCATTGCCCTCGCAACAACATGGACATCAGCGCCTACGAGGTCACACAGGTTTGCTATTTCGTTGATAAAGGATATCTTGATTGCAAGGAAAGAGTTTGAGGAGTATTTAATGAGTTCCGCTGTCTCAATATTGGTAATCACAAAAGGTGTCTCTATCAGGTAAAGGGGCCTGTAAAGGTCCCGCATAATGGCAATAGCCTGGGGACTCTCTGCACCGATCACCACCCTGTCCGGCCTCATGAAATCCCCGATAGCAGAGCCTTCACGGAGAAACTCAGGGTTGGAGGCAATGTCAAAGTCAACATTACCGTTCATTTTTTCCTTTATCCATTTCCTGATCTTCTTGCCCGTCCCCACAGGTACGGTACTCTTTGTAACAATAATCTTGTAGTCGTCCATGTAACGGGCTATCTCCTCGGAGACCTCCTTAACATAACTGAGATCAGCGGTACCATCACCCCTTGGGGGGGTGCCAACCGCTATAAAGATAGCAAGGGATGACTCTATTGCATCCTTCACCTTTGTGCTGAAGTTGAGTCTGCCCTCTGCAACATTTCTCTTGACCAGCTCCTCAAGTCCCGGCTCATAGAATGGGATATCTCCCTTCTTCAGTGCCTTGACCTTCTTCTCATCCCTGTCCACACAGGTAACGGAAACCCCGAACTCGGAAAAGCATGCGCCTGTTACAAGCCCTACATACCCTGTTCCAATAATGCCTATGTGCATTCGTCCTCCACTAATTCAGCTTATTTCCAGTAACTCAGGTTTGTTTCAGGCTTATTTTCAGAAAACTATGATTATACTATTAAGAATAACCAATATCAGCCCTTGGAGTCCATCCCTGTCCAGCATTCGCAAGGTTTGCCATTATATCAGAAGTCTCCTCCAACAAGCTCTGCCTCTATATAACCTACGGCAACCTTTGTCCTGATAAGCACAGGAATGTGCCTTTTGTCATCAGTGAGATATATAAAAATATCACCTTTTCTGTCAAATATCCCCTCTGACTTCATGTTGGGTTTAACCACTATTGTCCTGAATTTTCCGGCAGGGGTTTCCACTTCTTCTTTTTTCAGTATATCCACCCTCACATCCCAGACCTTCTTGCTGTCAAAGATCGTTATATGGACAGGCCGGTTAACTTTAAGGAGTCTCTTTCTCAGGAGAAAAAACCCCGAGAGGGGATCAAATGTATTCTCCGGAACACGATATGTCTCTTTTTTATTCTTGAGGTGGTTTATATACAGGACCGTTCCGTTTTCAGGGTCAAATATCACCTCCTTGTCTCTCCTGTGCCGACCCTCCCTTATCTTCAGCCTGTATCTGTCGGCAACCCAGTGGTTCCCTCCTTTTGCAGGATTGTTCTTCTTCAGAACCACACTCTCCACACGATCATCCACCTTATAGAAGACAGAAAGCCACTTTGCAGATTTAGCCCTCGAAACTATCTTCAGGGAATCTCCTTCCTCTATAAACTCAAGTTGTGCCTTCCCCGCCTTTATCCCCATCCAGGTAAGGTCATAACGCAAACTCTCGGAGGCAGAAACGGTGAAAGGCATGAAAAGCAAAATAGCGATGGTAAACAGCAGGACGGATAACATCCCTGAAAATCTTGATCTCCCTGTATATGGAACTACTGTTTCCATTTCTCTATCTCCTCATGAAGCATTATAAACCGTTCAATTGCAGGCTTTCCAATCCCGGGAATACTTTTGAATTCCTCCAGTGCCGCTTCAAAGCCGGTCTCCCTGTTACCCTTGATGAGATTATCGGCATATGCCACGATCTTCTCCTCAGGTGTCTGCGGAACGTAATCCTTATCGGGAAGACCTATGGCACGGGCCTCATCTGCAGTAATCCCCGCCCCTATATGCCTTTCGATAATCCTTACAATGCGTTCATCCACTCCCATCTCCCTCGCCATTTCAGCGCCAACCACGGCATGCTCAATCCCGTGAGTCCTTGCCCTGCCGATATCATGCAGGAGTGCGCCCATCCTGACCAGTTCCCTGTCCACAGGGATTGTTGTTTCATCGGCAATCCTGAGGGCAACCCTTTTTACGGCAAGAATATGCTCTATGACTCTATCTGAACATCCAGGTTTTTTTAATATCTCAATCTCTTTTTTGTCCTCCATGGCCTCACCTCAATAATCTGTTTAAAATCCGTATCCTGAAAAGGGCTTGCTTTTATATGCCTGTATATATTAAATTATTCAACACCAATAATTACAGGAAGTACAGGAGGCTCAATGGCAACGAAGAATCTCTCTGCACCGAAGAGAGTAAGACAGGCAGAAAAAAGAAGGCTCAGAAACCAGGACTATAAGACCAGGATAAAGACCTGCGTGAAAAAGGTCGAATCGGCAGTAGCCTCAAAGGATGCGGATGCAGCCCTGAATTTCCTGCGTGAGGCAATCACGGTTATTTCAAAAGGCTCATCCAGGGGTATTATCCATCGCAATACTGCTTCAAGAAAGATTTCACGCCTGACGAAAAAAGTCAACTCTGTTGTTAAATCTGAAGCAGCCTGATAAACAGCTCCTCAACGGGATATTCACCTCCTGATGTCTTTAATCTCCTGTCTGCCTCTGACAGACACTTGAAGACCTCAGAGAAGTATCCCTTCCTGCGGCCACTGGTCCTCTTTGACAATTCTGAATACTTCCAGTTTATTGCACCAAGAACGGCAAACGGGTCAAGGTTATCACGCATTGCACTGTAAATTTTGAATACCCTTGTCCGGTCTTTTGTTACCAGCGCGTCAACGAGGGTGAAGACACTGTAGGAGGCTGAACCATGTATAAGCTCACTTATGTCATTTACGTCAACTCTTGACCTGCCAAGAAGGGAAGCCTTTTCCGTTTCCTCGTACAGTACCCCCATATCACTGCCTGAAGTAGCCATGAGGAGGCCAATGGCGTCGGATGTTATCTCCACCCCCCTCTGCCGTGCAAGTTCCGTAAGCCACGCCTTTATCTCCTGAGCCTTCATATCAAGCGAGAACACCTTGACCTTGCCTTTAAACTTCTCCTTCATGACCTTGTCGGGGGGCTTGAGCGAAAGCATCACAAAAACAGAACCCAAAGAAGGGTTGTCGAGATAGCTGAAAAGAACTTTTGATTCCTTCTTCTTCATCGTCTGCATGTTTCTCACTATCACTATCTTCTTCTCACCAAAAAAACCGGGGGTATTCAGGACATCTATGATCGTATACACAGGTGGTGCCGAATCAATATCATAAACCATGACATTAAACTCCCTCCTCTCCTCAGGGACCAACCCCCTGATCCTGTCAACAGCATTCTTCAGGAGAAATGTGTCTTTTGCATACAGATAATAGACTGGGGATGGAAGGTTGTTTTCAATCTCTTTTAAAAACTGTTTCTGACTCATCTGCTGCTCCTTGCAAATAAGAATTATTAACCGCCAGGAATTATTAACCGCAGAGAGAATAAATAATTTTTAACTCTCTGTTTTCTCCGGGATTTTACTCAATCTTTTTTCTCTGTGGTGAAAAAGGCCTTTGTCCTCATTTGAGATTTGTATTGTAGATCATCTCGGCAATAATCCTCTGGCTCAGGTCCCTGACGGCCTTCTCTGTAGCGACTTCTCTTTGAGACTGAATGGCCTGAATATTGTCTGCAGAAACGAATGTCTCCATATACTCGGAACTTATCCCCTTAATCTCCCTCGTGGTACCGTCAGGTAACCGGAGTGTAAAATCAGCGACAATCCGTATGCTGTATTCAACAGAAAGATCATTTTTAATACTCAGTGTATCAAGCTTGTAATCCGTCAGGACTGCCGAGAAGACATATTTGGAGGTCCCAGAGGAAGAGATTCCGCTTCTCAGCAGCTCCTCTGTAAAGACGTTGATAAATAAATCCTGAAGCCCTGGTTCAAAAGTATGGTTTTCAACACCACTGATCCTCACGGATTTAACCGGCAGCCCGGATGTCCTGTGAACTGTGTAGCCGCAGGAAAGCAAAAAAGGGTATTGGAGAATGCAGATTATAAATATCAGGTTGCGGGATAGTCTTTTGCAGTTTACAACTCTCATTTTCTCCAGTTCCTCAAGTGTCTTATTCCTGAATTAAACCTCTCGAGGAGTTTTCTTGCCCATACAAACTCACCTGCCAGGATAGCAAGGGAAAGGGGAATTACTACTGTTGCAGGCCCCGGAAGCACGATAAGCGCAATACCCACCAACAGCAATGTAAACCCGATAACAATTTTTGTAACCCTTTTGGCCTGGGGAAGGGTCTTGACAGTCAGACGACTGACGAATAATTTTAGCGCCGTATTCATTTGTTAGTTTTATTATAGAGGTAAAAGAGTCCCGAATACAAGAAAACTACCGGAACGGGATATATTTGTGCTAAAATGGAAACTATGCTTTATACGGTAAATTCTATATCCTTACTCCTGATTGTTCCATGAAAACATATAAACCGCTCTCTTTAAAACTTATCAGGAGATACTCTTTAAAAGATAGAAAGAGTAAGGTAGAGGTATCAAAGGCGGCCGGAATTTTTCCGGAAGGGGGCACATTTAAGGAATTCATGGCCTCCCTGCCTGATATTCTTGCCGGCAGAGACATCAGGGAAGTGATTAATGCCATAGTCAGTGCCCGGCTGAAAGACAGGCCTGTTGTGCTTGCAATGGGGGCTCATCCGGTAAAGGTAGGCCTCTCACCCCTCATCATAGATCTTATGCAGAAGGGGATAATAACAGCCATAGCTGCAAATGGCGCCACTGTAATCCATGACTTCGAACTCTCCTACACGGGAGAGACCTCTGAGGATGTGGCATCAGAGCTTGAAGACGGGACATTCGGCATGGCAAAAGAAACGGCGGTTATGATAAACAGGGCGATAAAAAGTGGGGCAAAGGAGGATATCGGCCTTGGAAGTGCGATAGGCAGACTCATACTGAAGGGAAGAGGCTTTCACAACAGAAGGATGAGCATCTTTTCCGAGGCATACAGGCTCTCAATCCCCGCTACAGTCCATGTAGCCATAGGTACGGATATTATACACATGCACCCTGAGGCAAGCGGAGAAGCCATAGGCAAGACCAGTCTCCTCGATTTCAGGACCCTTACATCCGTGGTATCCGACCTTGAAGGAGGGGTCTTTATTAACCTCGGCTCAGCAGTCGTAATGCCCGAGGTCTTTTTAAAGGCCCTTACAGTGGCGAGAAACCTCGGCCACAGGGTAAAGGATATAACTACTGTTACAATGGATTTTAACAGGCATTACAGGCCCATGGAGAATGTTGTGCGCCGGCCTACCGCATCAGGGGGCCGGGGTTATTATATCACGGGACACCACGAGATCATGTTTCCGCTTCTTGCAGGAGCGGTAAAAGAAGCATTATCGAAATCGAAACATAAACAACAAAACAATTAAACTCAAGAGAACCGGTATGGACATAAAAAGACTCCTTGAAGACTCCTCAAAGTATCTGATGAATACTTACAACAGGTACCCCCTTATCCTGAGAAAGGGCCGTGGAACCAAGGTGTACAGCATAGACGGCAAGGAATACCTCGATTTTGCAGGAGGTATTGCAGTTAACATCCTCGGGCATTGCCATCCCAGGGTGGTGGTGGCAATACAGAAGCAGGCCCAGAGGCTCCTGCACGTCTCCAATCTCTATCACATAGAACCACAGATAAAACTGGCCAGATTACTCGTGGAAAACTCTTTTGCCGACAAGGTCTTTTTCTGCAACTCCGGCGCAGAGGCCAACGAGGGAGCGATTAAACTCGCCAGGAAATATGCAAAGGAACATTACGGTGAGGAGAGGTTTGAAATAATCACTGCCCTCAATTCCTTTCACGGACGAACCCTTGCGACCCTTACGGCAACCGGTCAGGAAAAGTTCCATAAAGGCTTTGAACCCCTGGTGCCGGGATTCAAACATGTCCCCTTCAATGACCTCGAAGCATTGACGGAAACAATAAACGATAATACGTGTGCCATAATGCTTGAGCCAATTCAGGGTGAAGGCGGGGTTGTGGTGCCTTCCCCATATTACCTGAAGGAGATCAGACGGATATGTGATGCAAAGGGCATCCTCCTCATACTCGATGAGGTCCAGACCGGAATGGGAAGAACCGGTAAACTCTTTGCCTATGAACACTTCGGCATGAAACCGGATATAATGAGCATTGCAAAGGGTCTTGGAGGCGGAGTTCCGATAGGGGCACTGCTTGCCCGGGAAGAAGTGGCAGAGGCATTTGTTCCGGGCAGTCATGCATCCACGTTTGGCGGTAATCCTCTCACAACCCAGGCCGCAATTGCAACAATCGAGACAATTCTTGAAGACGGTATCCTCCTTGAGGAATGTCAGAGACTGGGAAAATATTTTATCCGAAGGCTGACAACTCTTAAAGATACGTTTTCAAGTATAATAGTGGAGATAAGAGGGCTGGGTCTCATGATCGGAATGCAACTGACAAGGGATTGTGTCCCTATAGTCAAGGCCTGTATGGAAAAAGGGGTGCTGGTTAATTGCACTGCCAACAACACGCTGAGATTTACCCCTCCACTGATAGTAACGGAAAAGGAGATAGATACGGTGACGGATATAGTTGAAGATGTCCTTGCGAGGCTGTCATGAAAAGAGATTTCCTCAGACTGTGGGACTTCAGTTCAGAAGAGATCAACAGTATCGTTGAACGGGCAATCGACTTGAAGGCCGGAGCAGATGCCAATAGATGCCCGTTAATAGGCAAGAGCATGTGGCTACTCTTTGAAAAACCCTCTACAAGGACGCGGATATCCTTTGAGGTTGGTATTTATCAGCTTGGGGGGCAGTCCATATATATGAAACCCTCTGAAATCCAGATCGGAAGGGGTGAAAGCACCGCCGATACTGCAAGGGTGCTTTCAAGGTATCTTAACGGCATTATTATAAGAACATTTGAACATACAAAGCTTGAGGAGTTTGCCGCCAACTCCGATGTCCCGGTAATAAACGGCCTCAGCGACCTTCATCACCCCTGCCAGGTACTGGCTGACCTTATGACTATCAAAGAAAAGAAAGGGGAGCTCGAAGGTATAAAGGTCGCATATATCGGTGACGGAAATAATGTTGCAAACTCCCTTATGGAAGCCGCCGGAAGGATGGGGCTGGAGCTGAATATTGCCTGTCCCGAGGGCTATGAGCCGGACCTTGATATCCTTGAGCAGGCAAGGAGCGGCAAGGGAGAGATTATTGTTCTGAGAGACCCGAAGGAGGCAGCAGGCAGGGCAGATGTTATATACACCGATGTATGGGTAAGCATGGGGCAGGAAGATAGTGCTGAAAAAAAGAAGAGCAAATTCAGCGCCTACCAGGTTAATTCCTCGCTGCTTGCATGTGCAAAAGAGGACGTGATTGTTATGCACTGTCTCCCTGCACACAGGGGCGAGGAGATTACGGATGAGGTCATAGACGGTCCGCAGAGTGTAGTCTTTGACCAGGCGGAAAACAGACTTCACACACAAAAGGCACTTCTTGAAATACTGATAAAATGACGATTTACCTGGAGTTTTCCGGTAACAGGACTGCATAATTAAATATGCCTTGTGAGTGAGCCACTTTATATAATACCCCTTGGCGGAGTCGAAGAGGTCGGCGGGCTGAACATGACCGTCCTGCAATACGGCGATGACCTTATAGTCGTGGATGCGGGACTGATGTTTCCTGAAGACGAGATGCTCGGCATTGATTTCGTCATTCCCGACCTTACCTATCTCATAGAAAATCGTGAAAAGGTCAGGGCGGTGATTATTACTCACGGGCACGAAGACCACACAGGAGCGCTGCCTTTCCTCATCAGGGAACTTGGCGGTTCAGTACCTGTATACGGCACCCCCCTTACACTTGGTCTTCTTAAGGAAAAGCTCTCTGAACACAAGGTTTCTGCTCCCCTCCATACCGTAAAACCCAGGGATACCGTTAAACTTGGCGAGTTCACTGTAGAGTTTATACGTGTAACTCACAGCATTGTTGATGGAGTGGGACTCGGAATCCACACCCCTTATGGTCTGATCGTTCATACAGGTGATTTCAAGATTGACCCGACCCCCGTGGATGGCGAGCTGCTGGATTTCTACAAGTTCTCTGAATTTGGCGACAGGGGGACATTACTCCTGATGTCCGACAGTACCAATGCTGAAAAAGGCGGATTCACATATTCGGAAAAAGAGGTCAGGAGGGCCTTTGAAGACATATTCTCTGCTGCCCCCGGACGGCTCATTATTGCCACCTTTGCCTCCAATATACACAGGATACAGCAGGTAATCGATGTGGCCGTAAAACACGGAAG
Source organism: bacterium (assembly GCA_036244995.1). Taxonomy (GTDB): domain Bacteria; phylum Nitrospirota; class Thermodesulfovibrionia; order Thermodesulfovibrionales; family JdFR-85; genus BMS3Bbin07. Next base: position 26,369 of record BTTF01000008.1, read on the forward strand.
GAAGATAGCCATATGCGGCAAAAGCATGGTATCAAATGCACAGATAGCCCTTGACCTTGGATATCTCAGGCTTCCGGCAAAGACATGGCTCGGTCTGGATGAAATCAGTAAACTGCCTGACCGGGAGGTGGCTATAATCACAACAGGCAGTCAGGGTGAGCCCATGAGTGTTCTGTCAAGAATTGCAACGGGTGAACACAAGACCATCAAGATCAAGCCGGACGATACGGTTGTACTTTCCGCAAAGGTAATACCCGGCAATGAGCGTTCCATAGGAAAGATTATAAACCACCTCTTTCGCCGGGGAGCAAATGTAATTTATGAAAAGGTCTCCGAGGTTCACGTATCCGGACACGCATCAAAGGAAGAGCTGAAACTGATGCTCAACCTTGTAAGACCCAAATACTTTATGCCTGTACACGGTGAGTACAGGCACCTCATCTATCACTCAAAATTAGCTGAGAAGCTGAACATACCTAAAGAGAATATATTTATAATGCAGGACGGGAATGTCCTTGAAATCAACGGTGAAGGGGCAAGAAAGAATGGAAAAGTTCATTCCGGGAGGACATTTATTGATGGAAAGGGCGACATTAAGGATATAGTGCTCAGGGACAGATGGAGGCTCGCCCATGACGGCATAGTCCTTGTTCTCATATCAATGGAAAAACCATCAGGCCACATCACATCAGGTCCGGACATAATATCAAGAGGATTCATCTTCGAGGAGGCCTCAACCGACGTAATCTCCGATGCAAGAAGGGTGGTTGCCGAGACAATAACAGGCCTTGATCCGGAAGTGCTCCAGGACCTCACACTCATGAAGGCCAGGATAAGAAATACCCTGAAAAAGCATATTTACAAGACCATGAACCGGAGGCCCATGATAGTGCCTGTTATATTTGAAGTATAATCTGATATTCCGGTAACCGTTCACTACATGATATAACCGGGAAGATGAAAAGAAAGTTAGGGAGTGGTGGAGTTGAGGAGTATAACGGGATTTTAAAAAGTACCCTGATTATCCTGTCTGAAAATATAGTTAAACCATGATTGAAAATCAGCAAAAGGGGTCAGAATGAAACTCCGGCTATTTGTTATAGCAGCCCTGTTGCTCGGGCTGACCGTTCTGTATGCATGCACTGAACTGAAGAGATCAAAGCCCATCCTCCCGCTGAACGAATACGAAAAGATGATAGCCGGACGCCTTGATGCAGAATATGTGGGAACCGAAACCTGTTTGTCCGTCTGTCATGCCCATGATGCAATCAAGGCCGCTTTTGATGCAAGCACAATGGGGGCACAGCTCAGGAGAGAGTCAGGGCTGCCACTTGTTGACTGTGAATCCTGTCATGGTCCCGGAAGCCTGGCGATTAAGGGAATAACCAGAGAGCTCGTTGATAAAAACAATAAAAAGGGAATCAGGACAGAATGTCATTACAAGACCCTGATCGATATTAATAAACTTCCGGCAATTGCAAAAAGCCTTATCTGCCTTAAATGCCATACAGGTAATGCCACCTTCAACCTCCATGAATGGAATGCCGGTATTCACGCAGTAAACGACGTTTCCTGTCCAGACTGCCACAGGATACATGAAGGTCCTGACCTGAAAGTAAAACCAAAGGATACAGCCGCCATGTGTTTTAAATGTCATCAGGACATAAAGGCCTATTTTAAGATGCCAAGCCATCATCCTGTACCTGAGGGAAAAGTCTACTGTACCGACTGTCATAATCCGCACGGCACAACATCAGGTAAACTCCTGAGGAAGCCAACTGTTAAAGAGGTTTGCACACGCTGCCATGGGGAAAAAGAAGGGCCTTTCCTTTACGAACATGCCGACTTGACAGAGGACTGCCTCAATTGCCACACTCCTCACGGTTCTCCAAACAACAACCTCCTTGTCGTGAGGGAGCCGTTTCTGTGTTTGCAGTGCCATCAGAGCCACAGAATAAACACTGCCACAGGTGAGCCTAAAAACATTGCAATGAAAGGCTTCTTCTTTACCAGATGCACCAACTGTCATAGTCAGATACATGGCACCGACATCCCGTCACCGGGAGGCAAGGGAAGATTCATCCAATGATGAATATCCACCCGGTAATAAGGAACTCAGATGTAACAAAGGGGTTATGCCTTTATCGGGATATCACCCGTTATCTCTATGTTTTTCTAACCTTTGTCATCCTGACCATACTCATCCCGGCCTCTCCTGTCAGGGCCGAAGAAGATCCGGACCAGACATACAGCCCCCGATATTCTCTTGGGATCGGTTATAGCTGGTCCAGCCTTGACGGTTCTCGAAGGGCGATAGAATACCGGTCGGGGATCAAATCACCTGCACTCAAGGGAGGGATTGAGGTTTACCACCTGCCCCACAGATTCTACCTCGATTTTTCCACTTATGAAAAAGACGACCTATACCTCGATACAGGCTATGCATACAAGGAGGTTATGCTTTCAAGGCTGATCATGAGGGAACTCCTGCATAATCTTGACCACTACAGACTTCCTGATCTCAATCCTGATGAAGTCAAGAGAAAATATAACGATAGAGATATAGAAGGAAAGTATCAGGCGGATATTATGATAAGTGACTTTTTCCTGAGACTTAAGTCTCCCGACTATCCTGTCCATCTCTATACCAGATACTTCAGGTATGATAAAAAAGGCGAAATTCAACAGAGGTTTCTCATCGGGACTTTTAATGACATGACTGTAACGTCTCAGGGCAGGCAAATTGATTTCAGGACAGAAGAGTTGACTATAGGCTCCAATGGTCATTTTGGACCTGTAGAGATTGAGTATTCCCATGGAGAGAAAAACTTTGTTCCCGGGGGAAATACAGTTCTTGCAGACCTCTACCCTGCAAACAGTCTCAGACCTGAGGACGTGTATCCACATAACCGGATACCGGAAACACGGACATCTTCCGATTATATAAAGGTCCATTCATCTTATACAGGACGTATTACGGCCTCGGCATCAGTGGGCAGTGTCAGACAATCAAATCAGGATAGCAGTGTAAAGAGGGATATAATTGTTGGTGCAGGGCAGTTAAGTTATATCGCGATGGATGAACTATCCTTTTTCCTCAGGTTCAGTTACAGGGATATGGACGAGGATGCTCCTGCAACTACCGTACTTAAGGGTCTCAGCAATGAGCTGACTTATGAAGTACGTCCCGCCCTGGATGTCAGGCGCAGGAAGGTCTCCCTGGATGTCAGGGCACGGCCCTTGAGGGGTATTAATCTTACAGGCAGCTACTCTGTCAGCAGGAAAGACCGCTCTGATACAGAGGAGTGGTTGCTGGTTAACAGGAATACAACGGTTAATACCCTTACCCTTAAAGTCTACGGGACATTATTGAAGGGGGTAAAGTTCAGGACCCGCTATAAATATAGTGACCTTAAGAATCCGGTCTATAACACAGAGCCGGACCTGTCCCATGAACTCAATTTTTATACAAGTTACTCTCCTTTTCCCGGAGTACTGACCGTTCTGACCTATAACCTTAAAAAGGACATGAGGGACAACCTCAGGTTCATCGATAATGCCACGGATATCCCTTTGGAGGCAGGACAAAGGAATAATACCACCAACAATATACTCGGCCTTATCATGCTCACACCGGGAGAGAAGACATCCCTTACCCTGGGATGCGGATACTACAGGAATAATCCGAGACAAACATTGATGTATTCCACATTTTCAGGCGACGGCTCTTCCACACCCGGTAATGCCATTATTGAAAACGGTGTGCCTTATAGTGACGAGTCAACATCATACTCCATCGGCATCACTCACCGTATTAACGACAGGACGGATATTTCTGCCGACATGGGACAAACACATTCAAAGGGGAAATTCCGAACCAGTAATCCACTGTCTGAAAATATTGACTCGTTCTCCATGCTCAAGGTAACAGAGACCGCTCTCTCCATCAGGTGCAGCTATGCAATAATCAACGGCTTTGGTATTGAGACAATGCTGGGTCTCAGAGACTATAATGACAGGATAGACGACTATAACGATGGTAGATTCTACCAGGCAATCCTGATTCTGACGAAGAGGTGGTAAAATAAAACGGCTTATTCTATCAATCCTGATCCTTTTCTCAGTCCTTGCGAGCACTATCCATGCTGCAACAAAGGAGAAGATTATTGCAGGTGTGGTCTTCTCGGGCGACCTGCCCTTTTACCGGGAAGTACACGAGGAACTCGTCAGGGAACTGTTTGAGAAGGGATATGCCCGGAAGGTCCGGTTTATTATACAGAGACCCAACCCTGATGCACTTGCCTGGAGTAATGCCGTAAGAAAGGTAATAGCCTATGACGCCTCCCTCATAATCGTTTATGGTTCCGGAGCTGCCCGTGCTGCACTATATGAGTCTTCCTCGATTCCAATTATCTATGCTGCGGTATATAAGCCTGAAGAGTCAGGAATAAAAGGGGAAAACATAAGAGGGGTTGGTTACAGGGTCCCTGTATCAAGCATCATAAGGTATCTGAGGAAGACGGGGGATATTAAAAAAATAGGGGTTTTATACTCAGACTCTGAACCCGGCACCAAAACCCAGTATAACGATGTGAGAGATGTATGCAAAACTTTATCCCTTGATATTGTAAAGATTCCTGTAAAGAGGGCTCGGGAGATTGGTGAAAAACTAAAGCTTTTATCCTATGACAGCCTCTTCCTTACAAGCAGTGCACTTATAAATAAATATTTTCCGGACTACATTATGATCTTCAGAAAAAAGTCTGTTCCCTTGGTCACAATCATGCAGGGACTTGAGGAGTATTCGCTCATCACACTTTCTACCGACCCCCGCAAGCAGGGTGCCATACTGGCAAAAAACCTCATCCAGTTCATAAACAACAGGGATATTGACAGAATTAAAAATACGGATATTTTGAAAAACTCCCTTACCTTTAACATGAAACTTGCCATAGAACTCGGACTTGATATCCCTGTAGAACTACTAACAGAATCAGACAGGGTGATAAAATAATGATGAGATTTATTGCCATAGCTGCACTGTTCTGTTTTATCCTGTCCACGCAAACACTTACGGCCCATGCAGAAGACAGGGAATTGCTGATAGGACTCATCCCCGAGCAGAATATATTCAAACAGATAGAAAGATATAAACCCCTTGCCGGGTACCTTTCGGAAAAGACGGGGATAACGGTCAGACTGACGATACTCAGCCGTTACGGTGATATTATAGACAGGTTCGTTCAGCGGGGTCTGGACGGTGCCTTTTTCGGGGATCTGACAGGCGCTCTGGCCATTGAAAAACTCAATATAGAGCCGGTGGTGCGTCCTGTAAATTTAGACGGCTCGACTTACTCCTATGGTTATATAATCGTAAGGAAGGACAGCGGGATAAAGACTGTAGATGATATGAAAGGAAAGGTGTTGGCCTTTGTGGACAGGGCAACAGTGACAGGCTATCTTTTCCCTATATCCTATTTCAGATCTCACGGGGTAAAGAATCTGAAGGATTTCTTCTCGGAATTTTATTTTACAGGAAGCCACGACTCCTCTGTCTATGCCGTACTTGATGGAAGGGCTGATATAGGCTGTGTAAAAAATACCATTTATAATAATCTCATCTCCAGGGACCCAACGATCAAAAATGAATTAAGGATTATTGCAAAATCGCCACTTATGCCTGAAAGCACATTATGCCTGAGAAAGGACCTTCCGGCAGATATCAAGAAGATGATAAAAGAAGTGCTTCTGACAATGGACCGCAACGACGAGGGCCGGCGGATTCTTGCAAAACTGCAGGCAAGGAGATTTATCGAGGCATCTGTTGAAGACTTCAAGCCCGTTTATGAAATGCTTAAAACACTTGGAGATGATATAGCAACATACCAGTACAGGGTCAGATGAAAGGAAATCTTTTCAGGTTTTTAACTGCCGGAGTCCATGGATGAGGAAAAAAGTAACGCAATATCTCTTACTCATTTTTCTGCTTTTCGCCCTCAGCGGAGGGATAGCAATCATGGCATTATCTCAGGTCACAAAAGACCTGAAGAGCGTTATAACCCTCCACAAACTCGAGATCATACGCCAAAACCTCGTAATAAACCTGCAGACCGTACAGACCAACCTTTACACCATAGGGACATCTTTTGGCCCGGACCTGGATGTAATCGTCAACAACGTCAATTCCCTCGATAAGGCAATTACCAGTTGCACGGGATGCCACCACAGCGCGGTACTTACCAGGAAACTCATCAAATTGAAGAGATTCACCGAGAAATACAAGGAAGCTCTCAGCGCCTTCATCACTACCACAGCGAATCCCGAGCGCGTAAAGAGATTGCAGACGGCAACAGCAGAGATAGGAGAAATGCTGTTGCAGAATACGCGTGAGATGGCTTTTATGACTAATCAGAAACTCAAGGAAAAGTCCGGGACAGCCTTGCGTAAAGTTGAACGCATAAAACAAATCCTCCTTGCAAGTCTCTTAAGTATAATGCTGATCGGCTGTATTATAGCGGTTAACCTTACAGGCGAGATACTCAAGCCTATACGGGAACTCTCTGAAGCCGCAAGAGCTGTTGCTTCAGGTAATCTCGGTTATACCATAGATTCTTCCGAGACCACCGAGTTTGGACATCTTGCCAGGGTATTCAACGAGATGAGTCTCTCCCTGAAAGAAGGTCACGAGAGGAATATGAACTACATGATGAGGCTCAGCGGATTATACAGACTGACCCTTTCCTTCCATATGGTAACCAATAAACAGGATATCATAAGGGAGATGGTCTTCGGTGTTGCCGAGATCATCAGGGCGGAAAAAGTCCTTGTGTTTTTATATAACAGGGAGAGAGATAGATATGCCTCGGCTTTTCCTGCCTATGGCTTTGCTGACAGTGATGTTGAAAACTGGTCGTATGAGCCCTCTTTCATAAACAGCCTTTATCTCAAAAGCAATAAGAGGTCCATAATCATTCGCCCGGAAGATCATGTAACGAAACAACTCCTGCTGAGAGAAACCGGCAATATCCGTAACCTGGCTATAATATGGCTGAAGCAAAAAGGAATACTTACAGGTTTTCTGATGACCATCAACAAAGAGGGGGCAGAGTTTGTTGAAGAAGACATAAGGCTTCTCAGCGTAATTGCAAATAATTTCTCGGTTGCCATGGATAACGCCCAGTTGTACAGGGATCTACACACCCAGATGCAAAAACTCAAGGACACACAGGAACAGCTTGTACAGGCGGCCAAACTTGCCGCTATCGGCGAACTTGCCGCCAATATTGCCCACGAAATCAATAATCCCCTGACAAGCATACTCGGATATGCAGAACTCATGAGGGAGGAAGAAGATACTGAGAGTATCATGCGTGATCTTGAAATTATAGAATCCGAATCTCTCAGGGCAAGAGATATAGTCCGGCAGTTACTGGAGTTTTCAAAGAAATGGCCCCTCAAAATAAGCAAGGTTGATATAAACAGGTTACTTAAAGACGTAATCGATCTCATCTCTCTCAATCTCAAGGATTCCGAAATTAATATCGTTGATGACTTTTCAGATATCCCCCCAATAAGTGCAGATGCAAGTCAGCTTAAGCAGGTCTTCCTTAACCTGATCAACAACGCCGTTCAGTCAATGCCAAATGGCGGCACTCTCAGCATCAGGACTGCAAAAATAGATAATTCAGTGATGATCGAGGTCTCCGACACAGGCACAGGCATTCCCGACAATGTAGCCCGGAAAATATTCGAACCCTTCTTCACAACCAAAAAGGACAGGGGGACAGGACTGGGGCTCCCAATAAGTTACAGGATAATTAAAAAACACGGAGGGAAAATAGAGGTTAAAAAAAGGGTGGATAAAGGGACAACCTTCAGGGTAATATTGCCGGTCAGGATATCTTCTTTACAAATATCTCCTTAGCAATATCAATATCAATTGCAACAGTGGTTTCATCAACCTGAACCACTACCGAGGGCCATTTCTGAAGGAGCTTTAATTTGGATCCGGCATTTATGCCTATGGAATTCAACCTGTTAAGACGTGATGGATTTGAAGGAACGATATAGACAATCCTGCCCCTTTGCCCCACTTCAAAATCAGCAAGCCTCATAACCAGAGGTTCCACATCCACCCTGTATTTCTTGCAACACTCCCCTCTTGGAATGGGCTTGTCGTGAGGACATGTCGGGGGGTGGCCAAGAAAGGTGCAAACGCTGTCTGTCAGTTCCTTACTAAGGATATGTTCCATCCTGCAGGCATCCTCATGAATATATTCTTCTTTCATCTCAAAGACATCCGCAAAAAGCCTCTCGGCAAGCCTGTGCCTCCGTACCACGCCCCGGGCAATCTCTCTGCCTTTGGGAGTGAATTCCACGTTTCCCCCATCAACGATGATAAGCCCACTGTTCTGCAATTCAGCAACAGTCTCATCTATGTTTTCATCATCAGAACAACCCTTGAGACGTTTGAGTCCACCTTTTTCCTCTTCTTCAAGAACCCACAGGAGTTCCAGCGCCTCTTCCAATCTTTCCTGTTCCGTTTTTTCCATTATAAAATATTATAACCTATCAGGGCTGTTCTTTTATTTTCGCGGTTATCAGGACTGCGGAGGCGAAGGGGCAAGTGCCGGTCTCTTCTTATGCCAGTCTGTTGACTGCTCATAGGCATAGGAAACCCTTAAAACAGTCTCCTCATCAAAGTGTTTTCCGATAACCTGAAACCCGACGGGCAGGCCTTCAGAGGTATATCCGCAGGGGATGGATATTGCAGGCACACCGGCAAGATTAATGGATATGGTAAAGATATCAGTGAGATACATCTGCAAGGGGTCCGAGACCTTATCCCCAATCCTGAAAGCGGCAGTGGGACTTGTCGGGGTCACTATAACATCAACTTTCCTGAATGCCTCTTCGAAGTCCGTCTTTATAATGGTCCTCACCTGCTGGGCTTTTTTATAATAGGCATCGTAGTACCCGGCCGAAAGGGCGTAAGTGCCGAGCATTATCCTCCGTTTCACTTCAGGGCCGAATCCCTCAGCCCTTGTCTCCATATACATATCAATCAGGTCCTTACCATCCGCCCTGAATCCATATTTCACACCGTCAAAACGGGCAAGATTTGAGCTTGCCTCGGATGTGGCAAGGATATAATAAGTAGCAACTGCATATCCGGTGTGTGGCAGAGATACCTCAACGATCTCTGCGCCAAGCCGCTCAAGAGCGTCTATGGCATCCTTGATGCCCTGCTCTACCTCGGGATCGAGCCCTTCTATGAAATATTCCTTCGGCACCCCTACTTTCAGTCCCTTGATCTCATGGCCGAGTCCTGCTGTAAAGTCAGGGACCTCAACAGGTACGGATGTGCTATCCTTCGGGTCATGGCCCGAGATGACATTGAGAAGCAGTGCGGCATCCCTTACGGTTTTCGTTATGGGCCCGATCTGATCAAATGACGATGCAAAGGCAACAAGCCCGTAGCGCGAAACCCTTCCATATGTAGGCTTGAACCCTACCACTCCACATAAGGCAGCGGGCTGCCTTATGGAGCCACCGGTATCGGAGCCAAGGGCACCCAGGCACTCGTCTGCCGCCACCGCTGCAGCAGACCCTCCGCTTGATCCGCCCGGAACCCGTTCCAGGTCCCAGGGATTATGTGTAACAAAATATCCTGAATTCTCAGTGGAGGAGCCCATGGCAAACTCGTCAAGGTTTGTCTTGCCAATGAGGATGTAGCCGCTCTTAAGAAGACTTTCAGTCACGGAACTTTCATAGGGAGGAACAAAACCCTCCAGTATCTTTGAAGCGCAGGTTGTCTTAATCCCTTTTATGCAGATATTGTCTTTTATAGCGAGTGGAATACCGGAAAGAATGCCTCTTTTTTCATATCTCTTCAGGTCTTCCATGCGGTCATATGCCCTGTCCCTTGTTAAGGAGAGAAAAGCCCTTACCTTGTCGTCAACGGCTTCAATTCTGCTGAATACAGAGTCCAGTATATCCTTTGAAGATATCGCACCGTCCGCTAATAAATCCATGGCATCAGCGATGCCGAGCCTGAAAAGTTCCAATTAGACCCCCATCTGAAATTAGTGGTATTAATTATATAGTCTCAATAAAGAAGTTTGCAAGTTCTGCACCTTCTGAATTAAACTATCTGTAAATATGGATCCTGTAACTCATATCCTCACAGGTACGCTGCTGTCCAAATGCTTTCCAAAAAGGAAGGGTTCTCTTGCAACGCTTGTATTTGCAGCTAATGCCCCGGACCTTGACTATATAACATACCTGTGGGGAGCGGATGTCTTCCTGAGGTATCACCGGGGGATTACTCATGGCATAGGGTGTCTTGTACTGTTTTCCCTGCTCATGGGGTTTTTAATGCATGGAATCTTCAGAAAGGGATTTATTTACTTTTCGTTGATATCATTTGCAGGTTATGGAAGTCATCTCATACTGGACCTCTTCAACCGCTATCCTGTAAGGATCTTCTCTCCCCTTGACTGGTCAAAATACTCGCTGGACCTCCTCTTTGTCATTGACCCCTATATTACAGGGGCTCTCCTGGTGGGTGTGATACTGACCATGAAGAAAGATAACATGAGGCGGCTGATAGCCGTGGCAACGATGATTTTAATGTCCCTTTATGTGGCCGGCAGGTTCTATCTCAAAGGAATGGCCGAGGATTTTCTCAGAACACGCATGGACGAATATCATTACCACCTCTTTCCGCTGCCAAACGATTTTTTGAGATGGTGGTTTGTCACGAATTCGGGAAAGATATATAAAGTGGGGACTGTTGACCTGTTTACAAGGAGGGTCAGCGTTAATGACAAGTTCATTTATTCAGAGAAGGCCCCCGAGATAAAGGAATCAAAGCAGTTACGGGTTGTCAGGAACTTTCTCTACTTCTCAAGATTTCCCATGCCGGGGATCAAAAGGGAAGGGGATGAGACCATTGTAACCTGGCGTGAACTCTCATATTCATTTCTCCCCGGAGAGCAGTTTATTGCACGGGTAAAGTTTGATAAAACGGGAAGGGCCGTGCAGGAGTACATTAAATTTTAGAGATATCCGCCAGCCGGGGATTAAGATGAATGAAGTTACGGATATATTGAAAAAAGTAAACCAGACGATAAAAAAACACTCCATGCTGAAAGGCGGAGAGCGGGTGCTTGTCGGTCTCTCAGGCGGGCCTGATTCTGTCTCCCTCCTGCACATACTGAATGAACTGAGGGAAGAGTGGAGACTCTCCCTTTATGCCCTTTACGTTGACCATGGTCTGAGGCCTGGGAAAACCCCATATGAGATTGATTTCTGCGCTGAACTGACGGAAAGATTGAAAGTTCCCTTCGGTGTTAAAAAAGTAGATGTGAGGGAGTTTTCGGATAAGGAGAACCTTGGCATACAGGAGGCTGCGAGACATCTCAGATACCTCGCTTTTGAGGAACATGCCTTTCAGATAGAGGCCGACAGGATTGCAACAGGACATAATGCCGATGACCAGGCCGAAACCCTTGTCATGCGGCTTTTACGAGGGTCCGGGCCAAAGGGACTCTCAGGTATACCGCCTGTCAGGGGAATGTTTATAAGACCTTTGATCATGGTGAAACGAAGTGAAATCGAGAAGTATCTGGATGAGAGGGGCATCGGGTTTGTTATTGACACATCAAATCTGAAACAGGATTATCTGCGCAACAGATTGAGGCATGAAGTCATGCCGATTCTCAAAAAGTATAATCCTGATTTAACCGGGACCCTCTGCAGAACAGCCAATATCCTCCGCGAGGAGAATGAGTATATGGAGATTGCAGTAACAAAGTCCCTTATGAGACTTATAAGCCGTAAAACAGACGATAAAATAGAACTGTTCATCTCGCCCCTTGAGAATATGGAGAAGGTTATCCTCAGGAGGGCGCTCATCAGGGCTATTGAAGAAACAAGGGGCTTGCGGGGGATCGGGCTTGAACACATTGAAGAGATTATATCCCTTATAAAGACAGGCTCAAGCGGTTCGAGGATTTACCTGCCGGGGGGACTCCGGGTTATAAAGGATTACTCAACGTTGATCATTACCTCGGCAGCACCTCGGAAACTGGGCGAACATGTATTGCAGGTTCCGGGGGAAACAGTATTGAAGGAGGCTGGTCTTGTCCTGATATCGAGTGTCAATGACGATTCAGCCGGCACGGGAGATGGAAAAACCGAGGCGGCTTTTGACTTTGACATGCTCCGCTTTCCACTCAAGGTGCGCTCAAGGCAGGCAGGAGATTTCTTTTATCCATCCGGGTTTGGAAAGAGAAAAAAACTGCAGGACTATTTTGTTGACGAGAAGGTGCCGAGAGACACAAGAGACACAGTCCCGCTGCTTCTTTCAGGAGAGGATATTATCTGGGTAGTTGGATACAGGATGGATGACAGGTACAGGATAAGTCCCTCATGTGCAAGGACCCTGAAAGTAATTGTGAAGATGGCAAAATAGCATCAGTCACAAGAGGTCTGATCCAGCCCGGTTTGTGGTATAATTTTATATCGGGAGAACAGCCAATCAATTTGCCACACTCCCGATTCCTTACCAACTGCAACCCCGGATGTCTTTTCTGTCAGAACTATTCCATAAGCCATCCTGGTGGGGGCTCAGAGGTAAGTTTTGAAAGGCTTTTATCCATAATGGCAGACCTTCAGTCCAGGGGGTGTCATTATATCAATCTTGTCACTCCAACACATCAGGGTTCCCACAGAACAATTGTGTTATAAAGTGTAAGGAGGTGTCGAGATGAAAATAAAAGAGATAGTTTTTATTGTAGAGGAAGACCCTGAAGGTGGATATACAGCCAGAGCTCTTGGATACTCTATCTTTACCGAGGCTGAAACTATAGAGGAATTGAAGGAGAGTGTCAAGGATGCCCTCAGGTGTCACTTTGATAAAGATGAAGAAG
>BTTF01000009.1:0-35763 GCA_036244995.1 bacterium
CTTTCATATGCTTATTCACAAGCGAATAGCAAGGAGTAATCCAAAGACCTCAGTCTATATCTGGGTATTGGTTGCAGTATTTAATATTATGGCCTTTCCCTTTCATTCAAACACCCCTGCATTAATCTTCATATTCTTTCTCTTTTCAGGCAGTTATCTTTATCTCTACAGAAGAATTGTGAGGTTTAAGCATTGGGGAGTTGGTGAGAGGTTGGTTGCTCCCAGAGTATGACAAACATAAGGGTGTCGAGAAACGTAACCCTGATAACTGATTCGGGTTGCGGATTTATAAGTTGCGATTTATTGAAGTACGGAGGCTAAATTGGTTATTCTTGGTTTAAATGCCTATTATGGCGATTCCTCGGCCTGTATTGTGGCAGATGGTGAGTTGATTGCCGCTGCTGAGGAAGAGCGCTTCACCAGGATAAAACACTGGGCAGGTTTTCCGTCTGAAGCGATAATATACTGCCTTAATGAGGCTGGAGTTGAGTTTAAGCATATAGATCATGTAGCTGTTAACAGGAATCCCAAGGCAAATTTTTTAAAGAAGGCGTTGTTTGCTTTTTCCAAACGTCCTCCCCTGAGAAGGATTGCCTACCGCTTTAAAAATGCTGTCAGGACCAGTGACATTGGTGAAGTTGTAAACCGTGAACTCAGTTTCATGTGTCAGAAGATAAAGGCTGAGGTTCATAATGTGGAACATCATGTGGCCCATCTGTCGAGCGCTTTCTTTGTTTCCCCATTTAAGGAGGCTGCCCTCGTTTCGGTAGATTGTTTTGGTGATTTTGTGGGGACAATGTGGGGAAAAGGGGTAGATAATATGCTGGATGTTGGAGACAGGGTCTTTTTCCCGCATTCATTGGGGCTTTTTTATCTCTCTGTTACTCAGTATTTAGGTTTTTTCAAATATGGGGATGAGCCTAATGTTATGGGATTGGCTGCACATGGTGAGCCTGAATTCATGAAAGAAATGAGAGAGATTCTTAAGTTACCCGACAGGCATGCAAGCTTGAAAGATGGAAAGCTGTTTAATCTCGATCTGGACTTTTTTACTCACCAGTCTGAAGGCGTTGCCATGACGTGGAATGACAGGGAGCCCAGCATGAGAACGGTTTTTTCTAAAAAACTTGAAGACATGTTGGGGCCTGCACGGAAGAGAGGAGAAGAGATTAACGAGAGGCACAAGAACATTGCTGCCTCTCTTCAGAGGAGATATGAGGAAGTATTCTTTCACATCCTGAATATGGTCTATAAGGAAACCAGGTGTCCTAACCTGGTTCTATCCGGTGGTTGTGCGATGAACAGCATGGCAAACGGCAAGATATTTGACAATACTCCTTTCAGGGAGGTCTATATCCAGCCGGCTGCAGGAGATGCCGGCGGAGCCATTGGAGCGGCTTTTTATGTCTGGAATCAGCTTCTGGGTATGCCCCGTTCATTTGTGCTTGACAAGCCTTACCTTGGGCCGGGATATAGTGACTATAAAATAAAACAGGTTCTTGACAGCCATGCCTCTGAAATAGAGAAAGAAAAATGTCATATAAGAAAAATGGAAGGAACGATTAATCTTTGCCGGGATACGGCAAGAGCTATAGCGGATGGTAGTGTTGTAGGCTGGTTTCAGGGAAGAATGGAGTGGGGACCGCGGGCTCTCGGAAACAGGAGTATAGTCTGTGACCCCCGCAGGCACGATATGAAGGATATCATGAACTCAAAGATCAGGAGTCGGGAGTCTTTCAGGGCCTTTGCGCCCTCAATTCAACTTGAGACAACGGGGGAATACTTTGAAACGGATTACCCGGATCCCTTTATGCTCAAAGTTTATAAGATCAGACCGGAAAAGAGGGATATAATTCCTGCTGTTACCGATATAAATGGCTCCGGCAGGCTCCAGACTGTGAGGCGGGAAGATAACCCCCTGTATTGGCAACTGATTGAGGAGTTTAGAAAAATTACTGATGTGCCGGTGGTTCTTAATGCATCGTTTAATGAAAATGAGCCAATCGTCCGCCAGCCTGAAGAAGCGCTGGATTGCTTTTTGAAGACAAAAATGGATGTGCTGGTGATGGGAAATTTCTTTATAAGCAGGACCTGATGATTTCCATAGAAAAACTCCGGTATCTTTATGTTTGTGTCAATATTCACGTTGGCCTACCATTATAAAGTTAAATTCTGCTATTATAAAAGATAATGATAGGCCGATAGTCGGAAAACTTCGGGGTGAACTAATAATTCCCTATCAAACAAGAGCTGTTTTTTTAATAAAGAAATTAAGACCTGAAGAATTCTCCCCTGATATAGATAGACCTTAACTGTTGCAGGAATACAAGTAATTCTGCTTGCCTGTTATGTGTGGTTTCTTTATGCAACTGCAAGCTAAACCTTATTAGGAGAAAAACAACCACTAAACCGATAATGGCATATTCTCTAACATTATTCCTTGCTTTTTTTACTTCACTAATACTAACCGTTCTTATTCTGCCCAGACTCTCTAATATTGCCTTAAAAATCGGTCTGCTCGATTTTCCCGGACAGAGGAAAATGCATACTAATCCGAGACCCCTGGTTGGTGGTCTGGGAATGATGATGGCCCTTTCCGTTACCTGTCTTTTATTTGTTCCCTTTTCAAACCTTAGAGGTTTTTATGCCGGTATCGCCATGCTTGCAATTGTCGGGTTTCTGGATGATTTCAGAGAACTGAATCACGAGTGGAAATTTGTAGCACAGATACTTGCGTCGGTTTTTATGATCTACTTCAGCAATAATGTTGTCCTGACATTTGGAGATGTTTTTGCAATCGGGCCTATAGACCTCAATAGAACTTTAGCTGTTATCTTAACGGTATTCTTCACCGTGGGTGTTATTAATGCAATCAATATGATAGATGGGCTGGATGGCCTTGCAGGGGGCATTTCTCTTATAGCATTTATTGCATTTGCCGTACTTGCGTACATAAACAGACAGACGCAGCTGGTTTTGTTGAGCGTTGCTTTAGCCGGGGTTGTACTCGGTTTTCTCAAATATAATTGGCCTCCTTCCAGGTTGTTTATGGGGGATGCAGGAAGTCTCTCGCTTGGATTTTCCCTGGTTTTTATTTCTATAGTAATAAGTCAGAAGGAAAACAGCCTTGTTCCGCCTGTAGTCCCTCTGTTGGTGCTTTCCGTGCCTATTGTCGATACCATAACCGTCATGATTAAAAGGATGTTGAGAGGCAGGAGCCCATTTAAGGCCGATAAATACCATCTGCATCATATTACAATGAAATACGGGTACAGGAAAAGGACTACTGTAAGAATTATCCTTTTGGTATCTTCCATGTTCGCTGCTATCGGTATTATCGGGGTAACCTTGGAGATACCCGACTATCGCTTGTTCCTGATATTCTCAGCTTATTTTGTTTCCTATTTTACCTTATCATTTTTTATTAGAAAACTCCTGATACTCCGGTTGAGATTTATAAGAAAGAGGAGACGGGCAGGCAGAAAGATGTGGAAGGTTTTGATAGTTTTAATTAGACTGAAGGAAGCCTTAAGGGCTATAAAGAGGACAAGTCGGTACAGTGTAAACTTGCCTTTTTCATGTTCTCGTATCAACGGTGAAGAGACTCTTTCAGGTACAGTAAGAGATATCGGTACCTGTGGCTTTGCAGCCGAGTTGAAAGAACTAATTTTCCTGAAAGAGAAGACGGAGGTGGTTATCTATTTGCAGGAAGAAGAAAAGGAAGTCAGGTTTTTTGTAACTGCAGCGGTTGCATGGCTATCCAGGGAAGATGGTGGTTACTTCTATGGGTTTAAGTTTATCAATATGGACAAGTCTCGGGCCAGGGTTTTAAAGGATTATCTGGCAAGCCTTGAGAAGAGAAATAAAAGAGGGCAGCTATGATATAAAATAGATTGTTTATAAAATTCAACACTTCCTTTATGGTTAAGCGTATCGATATAAACAAAACTGAACAAAAGCCTTCCCCTTTTGACAAAGGGGGGAAACTATTACAAAATCAGGAGGT
The DNA here is from genome assembly GCA_036244995.1 of bacterium. GTDB lineage: Bacteria > Nitrospirota > Thermodesulfovibrionia > Thermodesulfovibrionales > JdFR-85 > BMS3Bbin07. The sequence goes on from BTTF01000009.1 coordinate 4,007, forward strand.
TGAGATATGGCAGAGATAACATTGGAGATTGAAGGTATGACCTGTCAACACTGTGTTATGAGGGTGAAGAAGGCGATAGACGGGATTGACGGTGTAAGCTCTTCGGAAGTCTCCACTGGTTCTGCAAGAGTTGTTTATGATGATTCAAGGACTGACAGGGATGCCATAGAGAAGGTCGTGCTGGATGCAGGCTATAAAGTAAGGAGTAAGGAGTAGCTTATCTCTCTATTATAAACTCCTGAGCTGCCCCCCTGTCTTTTTTATGAGATAAGTGATTATCTCCTGATGGAGGTGGTCTACCTCTTCATCAGTGAGAGTTCTATCCTTTGCCCTGTATTGGAGGGTGAAGCCAAGAGATATTTTCCCTGCGGGAATGTTTTTCCCCTGATATAGGTCAAAGACCCATGAGTCCTCTATAAGTTCAGACGGGAATGACCTGATAAGTGCAAGTATCTCTTCCGAGGCTATTGTGCTGTCGACAAGGAGGGAGATATCCCGCTGTACATAAGGAAACCGGGGCAGTGCGGTGTACGTAATCTTTCTTCCGGCGTGTCCAGCAAGACTCATGAGTTCCAGTTCAAATGCCCCGACTTCGGATTTTATATGTTTGAGGTCCAGGGCGTTTTTTATCCCGGGTGAGAGGCATCCCACATAACCAACCCTCACATCTCCTGCATGGATATCCGCTGACTTGCCCGGGTGCAGAAAAGGTTCTGTTGTTACAGAAAAGGTGTAGGGACTGATCAGATTTGCCTGGAATATCTTTTCAATAATGCCCTTTAGTATATAGTAGACTTCAACTTTATCCTCCCAGAGCTTCTGACCATGCCGGTAAAAATAGATTGCTCCGAGGACGGGTTTTTCATGAGGCAGTTTCCCCCCCTCATCTATAAAGACCCTTGAGACCTCAAAGAGTTTTATATCGCGAATCCCCTGATTCAGATTGTGGATGAGATTTTCAACAAGTGAAGGCAGTAGAAATGTCCTCAGGGAAGGGTTCTCCTTCCTGAGGGGATTTATCAGGGTCACGGTCTTTCTTCTCTCATCGGTCTCAGCGATATTTAGCATATCAAGCAACAGTGGGTTCATGAAGCTGAAGTTGATTGTTTCATTAAAGCCTGATGTCCTTACGAGCTCTTTTATCTTGTTTATCCCGCTTTTCTGTTCTGTGCGCTTAACCAGGGAATCCGGAGAAAGCGGCCCAACCGGGGCCAAAGGTATTTGCTCCGGTATCTTTTCGTACCCATAATGCCTTCCAATTTCTTCTATGAGGTCTGTTTCATCCTGAATGTCTACCCTGTAAGACGGAACGGTCAGCATGATTTCGCTCTCACTTGTGGAAATTACAGAGAAACCGAGCAGATCGAGGATATTCAGGACACCCTGTTGAGGAACGTCGATTCCTAAAATGCGGGTTATCCTCTTGTATCGAAGCCTTATTTCAGCCTCCTTAGGGTTTGCAGGATAGAGATCGATTTTTTTCGATACAACGCCTCCACAGAGGGTTTTTATAAGATGTGCCGCCCTGTCAAGGGCAACAGAGAGCCCTTCAATGTCGGTGCCTCTTTCAAATCTGTATGAAGCCTCTGTCTTTAATCCAAGCAATCTTGATGTCCGTCTGATGGATGCAGGTTTAAAATATGCACTTTCAAGAAAAATATTTGTGGTCTCCCCGGACACCTCTGTCTCCAGCCCACCCATAATACCTGCTATGGCAACAGGCCTTTCAGCATCCCGGATCAGCAGTCCTTCATGAGGTATGGTCCTTTCAGTGTTGTCAAGAGTTTTGAACTGAAGTGGTTTTCCGGCTGTATCGACCCTGATGGTCTTTCCCCGGAGTCTGTCGAGATCAAAGGCATGCAAGGGATGGCCCAGTTCCATGAGGACATAGTTTGTAATATCCACAATGTTATTTACAGGGCGTATGCCTGAAAGCTCAAGCCTTTTCTTGACCCGGTCAGGAGACTCCCCTGTCCTGATACCCTTTATTATCCTTCCTGTATAGCGGTTGCAGAGGGGAGAATCAATAATAACCTGAAAATCTCCTTCAAATTCATCCTCTACATGATAGTCCGGAAATTTCAGCGCCCTTCCAGTTGCTGCCCTCAGTTCTCTGGCAATGCCGATAACACTCAGACAATCAGGTCTGTTGGGTGTTATGTTGACCTCAAATACGGTAGTGCCGTCTGATGTCTCCCCGCCCTCTACTTCAAGCCCTATCATTGTAAGCATATCGGAGATCTCTTCAGGGCTCTCGTTGATTTCAATAAAATCCTTTAACCATTCAACAGGTAAAAGCATGAGCTCTCCTTATTATCAAATCTCCTCTCTCCTGACAGCATCAGCAACCTTTACTACACGTGCCATCTCTCTAACATCGTGAACCCTTACTATGTTGGCGCCCTTCATAACAGATACGGCCACAGCCGCAGCAGTGCCTTCCAGTCGTTCCGAAGCCGGGGCATTGTTGAGAATCCTGCCGATAAATGATTTCCTTGATGTTCCTATAAGGACAGGCCGGCAGAGAAGAGAGAACCTGTCTATGTTATTTATAATCTGAAGGTTATGTTCAGGGGTCTTGCCGAAGCCTATGCCCGGGTCTATGACAATCCTCTCTCTTGCAATACCGCACTCTGTGGCTATATTAATGCCCTCTTTCAGATAATCCGTAATCTCTATAAAGAGGTCGGTATATACCGGATTTTCCTGCATGTTCCGTGGGGTCCCCTTTATGTGCATCAGCACAAGGGCAACATCATACTGTGAAAGGACAGGGGCCATTTCAGGGTCAAACCTCAGGCCGCTTATATCGTTAACCATGGCAGCCCCGGCCTCAATAGCCCGCCTTGCCACCTCCGACTTGTATGTATCAATAGATACGGGTATTTTGAGTCTTCCTGATAGCACTTCAATAACAGGTATGGTTCTTCGTAATTCTTCCTCAAGAGATACCGGCCCGGAACCGGGCCTTGTGGATTCACCGCCGATATCGATTATATCCGCCCCTTCAGCCTCCATACGGAGCGCCCTCTCTATAGCGCTGCTTTCATCCGGGAACCGACCACCATCCGAGAAGGAATCGGGAGTGACATTCAGTATCCCCATCACATAGGTCTTTTGGGAAAAATCAAGGGAAAAGTTGCGGAAGGTTAGCCTCAAGCCTCTACTGACCTCTCCCCTCTTATCTTTTCTATCAGGGCGTCTATCTCCCTGGAATCAAGTGTCTCTTTTTCAAGGAGTAGCCTGGCCAGGGCATCGAGAAGCTCCGAATTTTCCGTGAGGAGGTTTTTGGCGCTGCTGTATGCCTCTTTGATAATACGCCGTATCTCGTTATCAATCTCTTCAGCCGTCTTTTCACTGTAATCCTTGTTTTTTGATATCTCTTTACCAAGGAAAATATGCTCTTCTTTTTTCCCAAAGGTGAGGGGGCCAAGTTTTTCGCTCATACCCCATTCGCATACCATCTTCCTGACGAGTTCGGTTGCCCTCTCCAGGTCGTTACCTGCACCGGTAGTCAGATGTTTGAGTGCGACCTCTTCAGCTGCCCGGCCGCCAAGCAGGACCCTGAGTGTCTTCAGGAGATGATCCCTGGAATAAGTATATCTGTCGTCAAGGGGCAATTGCTGTGTTATTCCAAGCGCCCTTCCCCTCGGGATTATGCTGACCTTGTGAATGGGGTCTGTGCCGGGTATAAGTTTTGCGACAAGTGTATGTCCTGCCTCATGGTAAGCAGTATTTCTCTTCTCTTCATCGCTGATAATCATGCTCCTCCGTTCAACACCCATAAGGACCTTGTCCTTGGCCTCGTCAAAATCTACCATTTCAACCACATCTTTTGACCTCCTGGCAGCAAGCAGGGCAGCCTCATTTACGAGGTTGGCAAGATCTGCACCTGTAAACCCCGGGGTAGACCTTGCAATAACTTCAAGCTCGACATTTTCTGCCAAAGGTATCTTTTTGACATGTACCTTCAGAATCTCAAGTCTACCCTTTACATCCGGTGTGGAGACCACAACCTGGCGGTCGAACCTTCCGGGCCGCATAAGGGCAGGGTCCAGGACGTCGGGCCTGTTTGTAGCGGCCACGACTATAATCCCTTCCTTACCCTCAAAGCCGTCCATTTCTACAAGGAGCTGATTGAGTGTCTGCTCTCTCTCATCGTGTCCACCGCCAAGCCCTGCGCCTCTATGACGACCGACTGCGTCTATTTCATCTATAAATATGATGCAGGGTGCAGTTTTCTTCGCCTGCTCAAAGAGGTCCCTGACCCTTGAAGCGCCGACACCCACAAACATTTCAACAAATTCCGAGCCTGATATGGAGTAGAAGGGGACCTCAGCCTCTCCTGCAATGGCCTTTGCAAGAAGGGTTTTGCCGGTGCCGGGAGCCCCGACAAGTAAAACCCCCTTGGGAATCTTTCCCCCAAGCCTTGTCACTTTCTGGGGGTCCTTCAGATACTCGATAATCTCCTGTACTTCTGTCTTTGCCTCTTCTATTCCGGCAATATCCTGAAATGTGATCTTGCCTGACTTGTCGGAGACGACTTTGGCTTTAGTCTTTCCAAAAGAGAGGGCCTTGTTTCCTCCCATCTGCATCTGCCGCATAAAGAATATCCAGATGAGGGCGAGAAATATTATAGGACCCCAGGAGAAGAAAAAGGTTATATACCATGGATTCTGTGCCGGCGGTTTGACCACGATATTTACATTTTTGTTTCTTAGTTCCTTGATAAAATCAGGGTACTTTTCTACATAGGTTTTAAACTTTGTCCCATCTTTGAGTGTGCCCGTTACCTCATTCTCTTTTATGGATACCTCATCAACCTGTCCTGAGTCCACCCTGGATATAAAGTCTGAAAAGGTTAGCTCCTTGTATGTTTTCCTTGGCGTACTGATAAGGTCAAAGAGGAGGATCATAAGCGCGCCTATGAGTAACCATATAAAAATACTTCTATAAATATTCAATTTAACCTCCGTTGTTTTAAGACAGGTAAGACCCGTCCATGATCGGTGACCAGGCCCGGGGCCGGAGAGTATAATAGCAGTAGACCTCGGAGCCGTAAAGTATTACTGTAATTTTAGCATATCTCAAGGGGTTTTTACATCAGGGCATTAGCGAAAAATAGAGGTGGAACGGTTATAAGGATTAAATTGAGTGTTTCCTGAGTATCTCTCTATTGTATATGGCTATGACATCACCTCTCCTGAGCATACCTATAACCTTCTTGTTGTTGTCAGGTGCAACTACCGGTATTTCCTCTATGTCCATAAGGGCAAAGTTTTTCATGGCTGCAGTCAGATTATCATCAGGGGTAAGTACCAGGACGTCTTCTGTTGCAAGTTCACCGACTGTGACGATCTCCTTGATATAATCCTCAAACAATACCCTTCTCATATCCTGAAGAGAGATGATCCCTAACATGTCCCCATTTGCATCCACTACAGGATAATAGAAACCGCCGCCACCGTTTATTACAAGTTCCAGAAACTCCTTCAGGTTTACCTTGTCTCTCACGGGTGTGAAATCTCTCCTCATCACATCCCTTACCTTTATTGTGCTTAAAAGGGTTATTTCCCTGCCGGCATGAATGTTGATTCCCCGTTTTGAGAGTTCGTATGTGTCAATTGATTCACTGAATAAGCGGTGGGCAACAAAGGTTCCTATGGTTGTGGCAAACATCGTAGGGATAATAATCTTGTAATTTCCCGTCATTTCAAATAAAAGGAACATCCCTGTAAGGGGGGCATGAGTAACAGCAGCGAGAAAGGATCCGACCCCAACCATGGCATAGGCTCCGGGGGATGATGTGTAAGCCGGAAAGAGGTAGTGGACAACTGTGCCGAAGGCACCGCCTGTCATGGCGCCAACGAATAGTGCAGGGGCAAATACCCCGCCTGCGCCACCTGAGCCAAGAGTAATGGATGTAGCTAATATTTTCAGGAAGATAAGGAGGAACATTATTGAGAAGACCATGTTCCCCTTGAGGGCCTCTGTAATATATTCATAACCGTCACTCATTATCTGGGGTAAGAATATACCTATTACCCCGACCATAAAAGCTCCTATAACAGGCTTTAAATGAGGGTTTATATTTATGTTCTCAAACATATCTTTTACCTTGTAGAAGAACTTTATATAAAGTACAGCCACAGGGCCTATAAAAAGTCCCATAATGAGGTAGAGCGGGGTCTCGTATAATCCTGCCAACTCATACTGCGGGACAATAAAAGCCGGGTTTGAGCCATAGTATATTCTGGATATAACCGTAGCTATTCCTGATGAGATTACGATTACCCCAAAAGAGGTGAGTTCGAAATTTCCAAGCAGTACAATCTCTGTGGCAAACATAACCCCGGCGATAGGTGCATTAAATGTGGCGGCAATCCCTCCGGCTGCCCCGGCAGCAATCAGGAGCTTCATGCGGTTGCCGGAGACATTGAAAACCTGTCCGGTAATAGAACCGATCGCTCCGCCTATCTGTGCGATAGGTCCTTCCACCCCTGCCGAGCCACCTGAGCCAATTGTGAGAGCGGGGGCAATGATCTTCAGGATTATGGTCTTGAGTTTGATAATGCCGTCCTTGATGTTTACATTTTCAAGGAAGGCCGGGAAACCGTAACCGTTAACCATACCGGGAAATTTATACGATAGTGGTATGAGCAGGAGGGCGCCGGTTATGGGCAGCAGCGGAAGCAGCATTCTGTAAAAGCCGCCTTTATGGATGCCCAGGAGTTCCGAGCCGCCATGGAAAATCGTGTTTCTGGTCCATTCCAGGGTCAAGCGGAAGAGTATATTGGCCCCTCCACTCAGAACCCCTACCAATATTGCCATGGCAATAAGGGATGAGTGTTTACCGAGCCGGAGGGATAAGAGTCTCGATGTTAATAACTTGAAGAGTTTTCTCACTGCTTACCGAACTGTTCCTTCAGAAAATCTTTCAATTTGTTCATGGCCCTTGCCCTGTGACTGATCTGATTTTTGGTAGCGTCCCCGAGTTCAGCAAAGCTCTTGTCGTAATCCTTTGGCACGAAAATCGGGTCATAGCCAAATCCGGATTCGCCTTCCGGATGTTCCAGTATACGGCCCCGCACCTCTCCTTCAAAGAAGCAGGGTGTTGCATCGACTACAAGACAGAGGACAGAGACAAACCTCGCCGTTCTCTTATCCCCCGGAATCCCTTTTAAAAGACTGAGGAGTTTTTCATAATTTTCCTTGTCAGTGGCATTCTCGCCCGCGAACCTTGCCGAGAATATGCCGGGCGCGGAGTTGAGTGCATCCACCTCCAGCCCCGAATCCTCGGCAAGTGTCGGCATGGATGCGAGGTTGTAGAAGGTCATTGCCTTCTTCATGGCATTTTCGTGATAGGTCCGGCCATCTTCCATGACTTCCGGGACATCTTCCAATGTGTCCAGCCCGATAAATTCTACACCGATATTGCTGAATATCCGGTTCATCTCCCTGATTTTCCCCGGATTTTTAGTAGCTAAAAGAATCTTCATCAAGTGTACCTTTCTGGATTTCGATAAGCTCTTTAATCCCTGTTTCTGCAAGGGTGAGGAGCCTGTCAAGGGTCTCTCTTTCAAAGGCTTCACCCTCGGCAGTACCCTGAACCTCGACATACTTGCCGCTCCCTGTCATGACGATATTCATATCCACCTCCGCCTTAAAATCCTCTTCATAACAGAGGTCCAGCATTGGTTCCCCATCCACTACCCCGACACTGACGGCAGCGAGGTAATCCTTTACCGGGTTTCTTTCAATAATACCGTTTCTTACTGCATACCGCATGGCATTTACGAGGGCGATATATGCGCCGGTGATTGAGGCTGTCCTTGTGCCGCCGTCGGCCTGAATGACATCACAATCAATCCATACGGTCCTTTCACCAAGGGCCTCGAGGTCTACCACGGCCCTTAGACTCCTGCCTATAAGCCTTTGAATCTCATGAGTCCTGCCGCCGATCTTTCCTGTTGCCGCCTCCCTTGTAATCCTTGTAGAGGTCGACCTTGGAATCATTGCGTATTCTGCTGTTAACCATCCCCTGCCCTGATCTCTCAGGAACGGCGGGACCCTCTCCTCTATGGATGCAGTACATATTACCCTGGTCTGTCCAACCTCGATTAAAACCGAGCCCTCAGCATGTTTGATAAAGTGTCTTGTAACCTTCACGGGTCTCAGTTCGTCTTTCCTGCGTCCATCCTTCCTCATCCGTCCTCCTTTTGGTTAAAGCAAGCGAGCAAGCTGACAAGCTGAAAAATTCTTTTTTGAACTTTTTCAGCTCTGCGTTCTCTGCGTCCTCAGCGGTGAATAGTTTGTTTTGTTGCCGGGATCTCAACCTTTTCAATATATTCTATCTTATGCCCAAGAAACCTCTCTCCAACCTTCCGGAACCTGTCGGGAGTATCGGTTACAAAGAATTTCCTTTCAGGCGAAGCGTTGGTCCTCCTTAAGAGTCCCTCTCCTTTTAAAATATCACCTATAATCCTTGCTGTCTCAACAGCAGAATCAATAAGGGTTATCCCGTCTCCCATCACATCATTTATTATTCCCTTCAAAAGGGGATAGTGTGTGCACCCAAGAACAAGCGTGTCTATATTGCTCTCTTTAAGCCCGGCAAGATATCCGGCTGCTACCTTGCGGGTAACTTCTCCATCAGTCCAACCCTCCTCTACAAGGGGTACAAAGAGCGGACATGGTACACCTATCACTTCCACCTCGGGGTCAAGCGATGTAATGGCCCGGTGGTAAGCGCTGCTGTGGATGGTTGTCTCGGTCCCTATGACTCCGATCCTTTTATTCCTCGTACTCCTTATGGCTGCCTCAGCGCCGGGGAGCAGAACCCCGATAACCGGAACCTCTGTCTTTTTTTTTAAGATGTCGAGACTTATGGCTGAAACCGTGTTGCATGCCACCACTATGAGTTTAATCTTTTTGCCAAGAAGGAATTCCGTGTTCTCCATGGCATATTTTGTTACTGTTTCGGAGGAACGTATGCCGTAAGGTACCCTTGCAGTGTCACCTAAATAAATCATATTTTCCCGGGGCATCAGGTTCAGTATTTCCCTCAGGACTGTAAGTCCGCCTATGCCTGAATCGAATATACCAACAGGATTTTCTGCAAAAACGTTGTGTCGAGTCCTTTCGCAATTCCCTGACTGATTATTCTTCAACTCTTATCTCCCGGGTTACGATTCTCTTCAGAGGCTGGTTTATCAGAAAGTGTCCGCCGATAGTTTCCGCCTCTTTACCATTAATGAGTATCATTACATCTTTTATGTCGAGGTTGCTCAGCATTGTATTAAAAATGCTTTTCAGGAGCATATATTCATCAAGTACATCCCCCTGGAAATTCCTTGTAAACTCCTGGTTAAAGTCCAGGTAAACAATGCCGTCACTACTTATAAAGATATTATTCAATCTGGTACCCTCGGGCAGGATGGCAGTACGGGATTCACCGGAAAGATTCAGGTACTCCTTTATAAGGATATTCGCCATCTTTATCGGTGACAAAATTCCCGGTACCTTCTTTTCTTTAAGTTCAAGTCTGATACCGGCAGGATAGTATATCTTCAGGGTTGTATAGTCCTTTAATATGTTTTCGTTAATGTCCTCTCTGACAGGCACGGGTTCCGACTGAGGCTCGTAAAAATAGAAATAGAAGACGCCAAAGCCAATGCCGGTCAGGGAGACGAGTATGAGCAGTATTATCAGGAGGTTACCCTTTTTCATATGCAAGAAGCCCCTCCATTATTGAGTTGACGAGTAGTTCAATATTCTTCCCGCTATAATCAAAGAACTCAGCGTTCGGCAACTCGATCAGGATGGCGGGAGAATTGGCATAAGAGAGAATTGGAATGTCCAGTTCCCTGAAGAAGACGCTGATGTTCAGGTCCTGCATCATTGTGGAACCGATCTTTCTTGCAATAAGCCTGCTCGTATCAACATGTACAGTCTGAGAATTGCTGAGTAAGTAACGTTCTTCACCATGTAACTGCTTTGGGGGAGAAGTATAGATTGCTACATGGTTTGATGAGCTCATGTGGAGCGACAGGATGAGGTCGGGGGATTTTTTCCTTGCGTAGAGGATTCGCGCCATCAATGATTTATATCTGTCATCTCTCCTTGTCAGGAAGACCTTTTTCCGTTTTTTCCGCAGTTTATACCTGAGAGATTTTGAAACTTTAAGATCAATGGACTTTTCACTATAGCTCCGGGTGTAAATTCCGAGGTCATAACCCCCATGTCCGGGGTCCAACACGATCGTTGAGATGAGCTTTTTTATTGTTCCCTCTGTCTTATCCTCAGGGACAGGGAGAACCGGTGACAGGTCCTTGATTTCAGGGGGTATCTTCCGGTCAGGAGGTTTCGTGTCAATACCGCTTTTCAGGTAGGCATCTATTACAAGCCGCGGGGGAGATTTCAGTCTGAGAAGTTTAATCCATTTCAATCCCTTGATATTGAGAAAGAGGGTTTTTTCTCTTTTCGTATATTCGAACCCCCCTGTTACCCGGGGTGCGGAAAGCTTGAAATCATCAGGAAACTCAACTCTTACAAGTGAATAGGAGGAATGTACTCTTGTTTTCCGGATCATCTCTTTTTTTTCCGACTGCAGAACTATCCGTACCATCTCATTCTGCAGGCTGTAACGCAGGGTAACCTTGCCCTGTTCAGCAATGGAAACATGTGGGAATACGAAAAGAATCAGCAATAGAACAGAAGTTCTCAGTATCAAAAGAAACACACCCCTTAATCCCCTCTCAAGAGGGGAAAACTAATAAATATTAGTTGCTTCGTTATTTATTTTTAACCTGTTACAGAAACAGTTCATTAACTGAGCTGAATACAGGACAACTTATATTATAAACTTCCTTGGCTTTAAAATGCACAGTCCTGGGTGGCAAGCGGGGTCTTGGAAATAGTTTTAAAATTAGAGCCGTTTTCTGAAGGTGGCAAAGAATCTTTCTTTAATCTTTTCACAAAACGGGCGTTTGAGCCATTCATCCAGCTCTATCCTCTCGGACATCAGGATGTCCCTTTCAAAGATACTCAACATTTCCTTTCCGAAGCTCTCATCAAGTATTCCCACATTTCCCTCGTCATTTTTCCTCAGGGACTGAAAATCAAGGTTGGCGGAACCGACTATAGACCATACGCTGTCAAAGAGATAGGATTTTGAGTGCAGGATCGTTCCTGAGTAGGTGTATATCTCTATCCCATGCCTGAGGAGTTTTGTAAACGAGGCCCTGGCGGCATAATGTGCCGCCGGGACGTCACTCCTTCCAGGCAGAAGAAGTCTTACCCTTACCCCCCTGGTAACGGCCTTTCCGAGAATACTCAACATCCGCAGGCTTGGCGTGAAGTAGGCTGTTGTAAGGTGAATACCTGTTTGTGAATTTTCTATGCTCCGGTACAGCAGTTTTCTCATACGTCTCCGACCGCGTGCTGAAGAGGCGAATATGGGGATTACAGGGAAGCCATCAGGATAAAAAGGGGGATCTTTTCTGAAAATAATCTCTTCACCTGTCCATAGCCGCCAGGCCTTTTTGAAGTAGTCAAAGAGCACCATTGCAGCAGGACCGTTTAAGAGGACGCCGGTGTCTCTCCATGCGTAGAGTTTCCGGCCTTTTAGTTTAACGGGATGGTGAAGGAGGTGAAATCCGCTGTATTCGTTTGCAATGTTGAGTCCACCTGTAAAGGCAACCTCTCCATCTATTATAATGAGTTTTTTATGGTCCCGCCTGAGATAGGTTCCCGGCGCCTTCCAGGTAAAGGGATGAGAGGCCCTGACCTTGATGCCTGCCCTTGTCAGTCCTTTCCAGAATGAACGTGGTGTGCCGAATGATCCGAAGTGGTCGTAGAGGACGTAAACATGCACACCTTCAGATGCCTTTCTCCTGAGTATTTCAGCAAGCCTCTCCCCGGTTTCATCATTGCGGTAGATATAGAACTCAAGACATATGATATCAGATGCCTTCTCCAGGTACTTGAAAATAGTCTCAAACGTCTCGGGCCCGCGGTGCAAGAGCAGTACCATATTGCCGTCAATAAAACGTTCCCTGAGGATAGACTCAATCTTTTTTCTGTCAGAAAGCATCAGTTTTTAACTCTGTTCATAGTTATCATTATACGGTAACGAGGCCCGTTTTTCCGCATTTTTGCGGAATTACCATCTTTCGGGTTTTTCACGTAACCTTTGGACGCCTTACGATACGGGCTTCGTAACCGAGAGACGCCACAGTATTATTCGTTAGGCGGTAACGGTAACGAGGCCCGTTTCGTTCAGGGGTCACGTCCTTCGTATTTTCACGTAACCCCTGGACGCTTCACGATACGGGCATCGTAACCGTAAGACGTTACCGCCTCTTAGTCTCCATGAAAATAATATTGACAGTTTTTGCCCGTTACTGCTTAAATATACAACATGATTGACAAGACTGAAAAGATATGGATGGATGGAGAACTGATTGCATGGGATGATGCGAAGGTTCATGTCCTTACACATACATTGCATTATGGCCTTGGTATTTTTGAGGGGATAAGGTGTTATGAGACTGCAGAGGGACCTGCCATATTCAGGCTTAAGGAGCACGTTGACAGGCTCTTTAAATCAGCGAAAATCTTTCTCCTTGATATTCCGTACACGGAAGAGCAGATCGAGGAGGCCATTATAAAGACCGTGGAGGTCAATGGTGTAAAAGAGTGTTATATAAGACCACTTGTTTATATCGGTTATGGAGCCATGGGGCTTTATCCAAAGGGCAATCCTGTCAGGGTCTCTATTGCTGTATGGCCATGGGGTACTTATCTGGGGGATGAAGGCCTGGAAAAGGGCATAAAGGTGAAGACATCTTCTTTTATAAGAAACCATGTTAATTCAAATATGTCACACGGCAAGGTATGTGGTTATTACGTCAATTCCCAGTTGGCCAAGAAAGAGGCCCTCTCATGTGGTTATGATGAGGCGCTTTTGCTTGACACCGAAGGCTTTGTCTCGGAGGGCAGCGGTGAGAATATATTTATTGTGAGGGGAGGCCGTTTAAAAACCACACCCCTTACTTCCATCCTTGAGGGGATAACACGGAACAGCATGATTACCATTGCCGGAGATGAGGGTATCGGGATAGTTGAGGAGCGTTTTACAAGGGATGAGGTTTATGTCTCCGACGAAGCCTTTTTTACCGGAACGGCGGCAGAGGTAACCCCGATAAGGGAGCTCGATGGAAGGTCTTTAGGCGATGGCAAGCCGGGAGGAATCACAAGGAGACTTCAGGATATATTTTTCAGTATCGTAAGGGGAGAGAATAAAAGATACAAGCAGTGGTTAACTGCAGTTTAGGGATACAGGTTTAAAAAATAAAACAAAAGAGGGCTCCTGAACCAGGAGCCCTCTTTTGTTTTTGTTAAATATAGTGTGGTCTTATTGCTACTTTTTGTGGCATCTCATACAACTGATTTTTGCCTTAAATGCAATCTTGCCATTATGGCAGGTTCCACAGAACTTACCGGCATAGATGTCTTTCATGGTTATCTTGTCTGCACCCTTTTTCATCTTGAATATCTTCGGATGGCAGTCAGTGCATTTCTTTCCGGCATCAGCATGTATTTTGCCGGAAAAGACAACCTTGCCCATCGGGCTTTTAGTAAACACAACCGTTTTACCCGGTGGAACGGCCAGGGCAGTTCCAATAAAGGCAAGAGCAAAAGCCAGAACAATTCCTAAAATAAGTAGTTTCTTCACCTAATCTCACCTCCTTTCATAGAATTATTTTCTCACCGGCATAAATTTATCATACAAAATTTATGCCGGTCAGTAAAGAATGACAAGACATTTTTAACAAAATTTGATTCTGTCCGAATTGTTTACAACTGAATTGACGATCGCCTTATGCTGCATGGATAGATTAACACTCATAAAGTAACCCCCTTTCCCTTTTACCGATTGAAATATACACAAAAAAAACAGAATATGTCAAGTGGTAACTTTAGGGTGGTAATTTCGGGATTGTCCCGGGAGTTTAACCCCGGTGTTTTGCTATAATCATTTGAAGTAAAGGAATGATTGGGGCGGATAAGAGCATTTTAAGCTGCCTGAAGGCAGGGGGGGCGATGAAGGGATTTCTGATTGGCGCTGCACACAGCGGTGCAGGCAAGACCACAGTATCTATCGGAGTGATGGCGGCTCTGATGAAAAAGGGGCTTTCGGTTCAGCCCTTTAAAGTGGGGCCTGACTTCATAGACCCGGGACTGCATGGCCTTGTTAGCGGCAGTAAATCCTATAACCTTGATATCTGGATGGCTGGAGGCGATTATGTCAAGGTCCTCTTTGTGAAGAAATGCGCGGATAGGGATGTTGCCGTTGTTGAGGGGGTAATGGGACTTTTTGATGGTGGCGTAAGCTCCTCTGCCTCGGTTTCAAAGGTCCTCGGGCTTCCTGTTATATTGCTCGTTGATGCCCGTTCAATGGCTGAGTCAGCAGGGGCTGTGGTGAGGGGATTCCGGGATTTTCAGCAGGGCCTGAGGCTTGCCGGTGTAATTTTCAACAGGGTAGCCAGCCGGAGGCACAGGGAGTTGATAATGAGAGGGATGGAGAGTGTGACCGGCGTAGAGATAATCGGGTTTCTCCCTTCTGAGGAAGCGATAGCAATTCCACAGAGGCACCTGGGGCTTTATACTGCAGACGAGATTCCGCTGAAAAAATCAGAGATAGAGAGGCTGGCTGCCTTTATTGAAGGAAATCTGGACCTGGATAAACTCCTTACCCTGGTTGACTATAAAATATCCGAACCCGGCTGGCGGCGCGTAGAGATAAAAAAAACGCTTGATTCCGGAAGAATTGCCATTGCAAGAGACAGGGCGTTCTCTTTTTATTACGAGGATTTTCTGGAGACCCTCAGGGCTCAGGGGGCTGAGCTTGTCTTCTTCAGTCCACTCAGTGACAAGGCGCTTCCTGATGGGATTAATCTACTCTATCTTGGAGGCGGGTATCCTGAACTTTATGCCGGGAGTCTTTCAGGGAATTCCTCGATGAGGAAGGCTGTAAGGCAGTGGTGCCTTTCCGGTGGGAGCACCTATGCCGAGTGTGGAGGATTCATGTATCTTACAGAGGGTATCCGAGATTTTGAGGATAATTTTTATCCAATGGCCGGGGTTTTTCCAACAAGGGCGAGGATGAGGAAGAAGCGGATGATGCTTGGCTACAGGGAGATTTTTCTGTCAGAGGATTCCATCGTAGGGGAGAAGGGCGCCCGGGTGAGGGGACACGAGTTCCACTATTCGGATATAGACCCCATGCCTGAAAATATCGAGCGTATATACAGGTTTGCCCATCCCCCGGGGATTGAGACCTGCGGGGGCTACAGATACTTGAATACCCTTGGCAGTTATGTCCACCTTTACCTTGGTGGCAGAGGGTTTTGTAGTGGATAACCTTACCCTTGACAGTATTTGTGGAGTCAGGCTATATCAGAGTGTAGAGGGGTACAGGTTCTCCATTGATTCCGTATTGCTTGCCGGTTTTGCAGGATGTTCCAGGGGTGTTAAAATGGTGGTTGACCTTGGTGCAGGCTCAGGTGTGGTGGGGCTTATTCTTGCAAAGAGATACCCGTGGACTGATGTCCTGTTGATTGAGGTTCAGGAGGGACTTTCCGCCCTTGCACAAAGGAATGTAGAGCTCAATCAGCTCCAACCAAGGGTTCAGGTGCTGAAGGCTGATGTATCATCAATCATTTGCGATGGATATGCCGACCTTATAGAGGGATTTGATGCCGTTGTATCAAACCCACCCTTTAGAAAACCCGGCACCGGAAGGATAAGTCCTTACGGTGAACGGGCTATAGCGAGACACGAGATCAAATTGACCCTGACAGACCTTATCAAGACCTCGTCAGCGCTTTTAAAAAACAGGGGGAGGTTTTTAATGGTTTATCACCCGTACCGCTTCAATGAAGTAATTTATACAATGAAGGAGTCTCTCCTTGAGCCAAAGAGGATCAGGTTCGTCCATCCCGACGATAACTCGGAGGCTACAATGGTCCTCATTGAGGCAATCAAGGGCGGCGGGGTTGAATTAAAAGTGGAAAAACCTCTCTTTGTATATGAAAAGGACGGTTTATACACAGAGGAGATGGCTGCACTCTACTCCGGTTAGGTTGTCTGTGCCTGTATCTTCAAAGAGGTGGGGTTATGGTAAAATGAGGACAAATACAGATCGCCGGTTCAGCCTTGATTTACAAACCGGTGCATTTTTGCAATAGAGGTTGAATTATTATGAATTTTCAGTCGGTTGAGTGCTGGTCATGAGAAATAGAAGTATAAGTTCTAAAATACGTATACCCATCCTTTTTTTCCTTTTACTAATCATTGTCTTCATTATTTCAGTTTCAATTTCAACAGTTAACCGGGTCTCCAGGGAATATTTCAGCACCTTCTTTGAACTCCATCAATTGCAAATAGAGTCCATAATCAAATCATCGAAGAATATGGATGATGCCGTAAAGTTGATAAAAGAACATCAAAATAACGAAGGTATCACATATGCGATATTTCACGATGGCATTCCCGTTTTAAGTAAAGGTGACATATCCGTAGCAAAAGGGATCAAGGAGAGGGACAAGCTCGTGAAAACCAGAGTAAACGGCACGAGAGCTTATGGTTATCGATTCATTTATCCCCCGTGGGGATGGGATATCGTTCTGGTTAGTTCACCCGTTATGCCGGGTTCTGTTGAGGCTGCCAACAACATAATGATATCAGGTATAAGTTTTGCCGCTGTCCTCTTCATTATCGGGATAATGGCTGTGGTGAACAGGAACCTGAAGGTGCCTCTCGACAGACTTATCAGGAAACTGAGGGAAGGTCAACCCCTTACGCATACGGGAGTGAAGGAGTTTGACTTCCTCGTGGATGCAATAAACGGGGCCTTCAGCTCGGAAAAGGAACAGCGCTTAAAGACGGAGATACTTCACAGCGCTGCCGTTGCGCTTAATGAATCCATGTCCCTTGATGATACACTCAGGACAATACTTGACGCAGCAAGGGGATTGATTTATGCCGACTATGCTGCGATTGCCCTGTTTAACGAGAAGGGGGAATTTACAAAGATCATCTCCAATGGTATTGATACAGAGGAGATACGGCAGAGGGTTGGTATGTATCCCAGGGGGAAGGGGATTTTAAGGATGATGCAACTGAGTCTTACTCCGGTCAGAATAGATGATGTAACGAAACATGAGGCATTTTCAGGGCGTCTGCCTGATGGCCATCCTTCAATAAGAAATTTTCTTGGTTATCCAATATTTTCAAGCAGGGGGGTTCCTCTTGGCTCTATTTATTTTGCAAACAAGACTACCGGTTCCTTTACTGAAGAGGACGAAAGGTTTCTTATGGCAATTGCCTCTGATGCTGCGGTTGCTATTCAGCGGGTATCGGCAACGGAGGAGTTAAGGAGATTTAAAAAAATTATAGACTCTGCCTTTGATATTGTCACCTTTACTGATGAAGATGGACATATTATTTATGTGAACAGGGCATTTGAGGAACTGACGGGCTACACGAAGTCCGGGATGTCGGGGAAGGGGTTGTTTGCCCTGAATGAAGGGATATACAATGAAAATTTTTATTCGAATATATTCAACAGTATAAGATCCGGGAATCCCTGGAGGGGTGAACTGATTAACAGAAAGAAAAACGGTGAAGAATTCATTGTTTCTTCCGTTGTTTTCCCCATCCATTCCGACAGCGGCAAAACTACCAACTTTGTCTCCATTCAGCGGGATATAACAGAGGAGAAGAAGCTGTATACGCAATTGCTCAGGGCTCAGAAAATGGAGGCAATAGGGACACTTGCCGGGGGTATTGCCCATGACTTTAACAACATACTTACAGCTGTCCTTGGTTATGCCGAGGTTATCAAGCACAAGATCAGCAAGGATGACCAGATATATAAGGGGATTGACATTATTGAAAAATCGGCACAGCAGGGGGCAGCCCTTGCCGGCAGGATACTGGGGATAACAAGGAAGGAAAAACTTGAGTTGAAGGTAGTGGATATTAACGCAATCATTAAAGAGACCTTTGATATATTAAACAGAAGCATACCCAAGGAGATTAAGATTGAACTGAATCTCAGGGACGGAATACCCCCGATAAAAGCTGACCCTACGCAGATTCAGCAGGTGATCATGAATCTTGCAATCAATGCCAAAGACGCCATGCCTGATGGTGGAACATTAAGGATAGAAACGGACAGGGTTGGCAGAGAAAACGGGGCTGCAAACGGAATTGCTTCATATTCAGATGGCGGTTTTGTAAAGCTTGCTGTATCCGATACAGGGGCGGGTATGAATAATGATCTCCAGAGCAAGGTATTTGATCCTTTTTTTACAACCAAGGAGACAGGGAAGGGGACGGGCCTTGGCCTTTACATAATCCATTCAATAGTTACAAACCATGGTGGTTATATTAATCTTTATTCCGAGCCCGGCAGGGGGACGAGATTCAATATGTACTTTCCGGTCTGCAGAGGGGGTGCTAAAGATACCGAGAGTTTTTCAGAAGAGGAATTAACCGGCAGCGGAATGATACTCGTGATTGATGATGATCAAAATATCAGGGAGCTTGCAAAGGATATGCTGGAGACCCTTGGTTATACGGTTATTACGGCAGCTAATGGTATGGAGGGAATTACCCTTTTCAGGGAAAGAAAGGAGGAAATAGCGATAGTCCTTCTTGATATGATTATGCCGGGGATGAGTGGTGCAGAGGTTTTCCAGAGACTGCAGTCCACAGACCCTGATGTAAAAGTCATTCTCTGTTCCGGCTATAGTCATGAGGGGCTGGCCGGTATTAAGGAGTTGCTTGATAGCGGGGTGAAAGGTTTTGTGCAGAAACCCTTTACCAGAAAGACCATAGCAAGGGCTTTGAAACAGATAGTTTCCTGAACTCCGGTATGCGGGAGTGATGGAGTGATGGGTTACTCTTTTGTGTTAAAATATAATAACCATATTATTGCAGTATTCTTTTGGATTTACTGCGGTGAAAAATGAGTTTGGTCTGAAATAATAAGGAGGAACGCATATAGCAACAGTTTACGGTAATTTATCAGGGTTAAAGAAACAGGATATAAATGCCCTTGAGCGAATATACAGAAGACGCATCCCCTCGGAAAAGATCGTTACCCCTGAGGTTGCAAGGTTTATAACCGGACTATCAGAGAGGATCGGGCGGCAGATAGGGATACTTGTTACGAGGTCGGGGGTAGTAACACATGTCATTGTTGGAGATGCAAGGGGTCTTTATATCCCTGACCTTAGCGGTTATTCCCTCGGTAGAAAGCCCCTGAGGGGGATGAGACTCATCCATACGCATCTCAGGGATGAACCGCTCAACCAGGACGATCTCACCGACCTTGCCCTCCTGAGGCTCGATATGATTGCTGCAATAAGTATAAAGGGGACGCTTCCTGACAGGATATATGTTGCTTATCTACTTCCCGGTGGAGATGGCAAACCCTGTGAAGTCCTGGCCCCGCAGAGTTTTCACTCTTTCCGGTTTGATTTCCTGCCCTCTGTCCGTGCGATTGAAGAGGAGATGGAGCGCCGTAATCTCATATCTCAGGATGACCTGAGGGAAAGGGCGATCCTCATAAGTGCTTCAGCAAGGCCACGATATGAGCAGGAGGAGTCCATTGAGGAGCTGAGTGAATTGGCCGGCTCTGCTGATGTTCTGGTCCTCGGTTCAATCATCCAGAGACTGAAGGAGATAAATCCCCGTTATCTTATGGGGGCCGGTAAGCTGAAAGACCTGATAATCGATGCCCTTACAAAAAGTGCAACACTTCTGATATTCGACCAGGACCTTTCTCCCTCACAGATGAAAGCTATAACAGAACTTACTGAACTGAAGGTTATAGACCGTTCTCAGCTCATCCTTGACATCTTTGCCAGGAGGGCCCACAGCCGTGACGGTAAGGTGCAGGTAGAACTTGCACAACTGAAATACAGGTTGCCGAGACTCTCCGGTAAGGGTACTGCCATGAGCCGTCTTACAGGTGGAATTGGCGGAAGAGGCCCTGGTGAGATGAAGCTTGAGATAGACAGACGAAGGGTACGTGACAGGATACACCTGCTTGAGAGGGAGCTGAAAAAACTTTCCGAGGCAAGGAAGCAGCGAAAACACCGCAGGATCGAAAAAGGTATTCCGATAGTCTCTATTATCGGATATACAAATGCCGGCAAGTCCACCCTGCTGAATAACCTTACCAACAGCAGGACTTTTACTGAAGAAAGGATGTTTGCCACGCTCGACACTGCAAGCAGGAGATTGAGGTTTCCAAGGGAGCGGGAAGTTATAATTACAGATACGGTCGGGTTCATAAGGGACCTTCCAAAAGACCTTATGGCTGCATTCAGGTCGACCCTTGAAGAGCTGGAGGATGCAGACCTCCTTATCCATCTTGTGGATGCCTCAAGTGACAGGTTTGAGCAGCATATAGAGTCGGTTGAGAGGATACTGGATGAATTAGGACTTTCTGACAAGCACAGGTTGCTGGTCTTTAACAAGATTGACAGAGTTCCCCCTGAAGAAACCAATAACCTCTGCCACAGGTATAGGGCAATTGCTGTCTCAGCCATGGACAACAGGACATTTTTGCCCCTCCTTGAGTCAATTGAGGAGTATCTGTGGAGTGATAAATTGGCAAAGGCCATGGGTTAGAGATTAAATTTATGGGCATTGAATTCAACCCAAAGTGGATTGCCTGGGAGATAACACGCAGGTGTAATCTCAGGTGCCTGCATTGCCGCTCTGCCTCAGAGGCAGTTGTGCAGGAGCACCCGGACTTCTCAACAGAGTCTGCTTTCAGGGTATTGGACGACATTTCAGGTTATTCCAAACCTGTTGTTGTGCTTTCAGGCGGCGAACCCCTCATGCGCAGGGATGTCTTTGATATAGCGGGGTATGGGACGGAAAAGGGGCTCAGGATGTGCCTTGCAACAAACGGTGTATTAGTAGATGACGAGAAGTGCAGAGAGATGAAGGCCGCAGGGATAAAGATAGTTTCCCTGAGCCTTGACGGTTCTACTGCAGAGGTGCATGACGACTTCCGCGGGCAGCAAGGCGCCTTTGAGGGAGCGCTCAGGGCTGCAGGACTGTTCAGGAAGCACGGGATAGAGTTTATTGTAAATTCCTCTTTCACAAAACGTAATCAGGCGGATATTTCCCGTGTTTACAAGCTTGCTAAAAGTCTTGGTGCCACAGCATGGTACATGTTCATGATCGTGCCTACCGGGAGGGGCGGGGAGATGATGCAGGAGCTCATCTCAAAGGATGATTATGAAGAGATACTTCAGTGGCATTACCGGATGGAGAAGGAAGAACGGGAGATGCTCGTGCGCCCGACCTGTGCACCCCATTACTACAGGATTGTCCGGCAGAAGGCCCGTGAGGATGGAGAAGGATTTGAGAGGAGGTCACTCAAGTTTTCAACCGGTGGTGCCAAGGGCTGCATTGCAGGTCAGGTTATATGCCTTATAGATGTGGATGGCAATGTACTGCCATGCAGTTATTTTCCCCTGCCGGCGGGTAATATATTCAGACAACCATTCAGGGACGTATGGGAGAACTCCGAGCTCTTCAGGGAACTGAGGGATTTTAAGAGTTATAAAGGCCGTTGCGGCTCCTGTGAGTATATAAATGTCTGCGGTGGATGCCGGGCAAGGGCGTATGCAGTCTCCGGAGATTACCTTGACGAAGAGCCTTTCTGTGGTTATATGCCTAAGAGAAGGAGGGGATAACAAAAAATAAATATAAAGATTTAGCCGCAGATTTACGCAGATATTCACAGATTTAAAAAAACAGTTTTTTTGTTTATAGAAATTGTGTATCTGTGTTAATCTGCGTAAATCTGCGGCTGATTAATTTATGGAGGTTTTTTATGAATGATACATTTCTCAGGGCTTGTCGTGGCGAAGATGTGGATTATACACCTGTATGGATAATGCGTCAGGCAGGCAGGTACCTGCCCCAGTATCAGAAGGTCAGGACCAGGGTAAACTTTCTTACACTCTGCAAAACCCCGGAACTCGCTGCCGAGGTGACGATGCAGCCCGTGGACCTGCTGGGTGTTGATGCCGCCATACTGTTTTCCGACATCCTTATACCCCTTGAGGCGATGGGGATGAAGCTCAGGTTTTATGAAAAGAAGGGGCCTGTCATGAGCAATCCGGTAAGAAAAGTGAAGGATGTTGAGAGGTTAAAGGTGCCTGTGCCGGAGGAGAGTGTCCCTTTTGTCCTTGAGACAATCAGGATACTTAAGAAGGAATTGAGGCGAAAGGTTCCTCTTATAGGTTTTGCAGGTGCTCCCTTTACCCTTGCCACTTATATGATTGAGGGTGGCGGGTCAAAGAACTTTATTAATACCAAAACCCTGATGTACAGGGAGCCCGGGGCATTCCATGCCCTGATGAAAAAGATAACGGGTACTACAATAGCCTATCTTACATCACAGATAAAGGCAGGTGCACAGGCAGTGCAGGTCTTTGACTCCTGGGCTGGTGCCCTTACCCCGGATGATTACAGGGTATATTCATTACCGTATGTGAAAGAGACCATCAGGGCTCTCAGACCGCTTGGAGTGCCTGTAATATATTTTGTCAATAACTGCGGAGGACTGCTTGAACAGGCGCGTACATCCGGTGCAGATGTTATAGGTATAGACTGGAGGGTTGATATGGGTAAGGCGATAAAGCGTCTTGGTTCGAATATCTCTGTTCAGGGCAACCTTGACCCGTGTACATTATTTTCCTCGGAAGATGTGCTCCGCTCAAAGGCCGAAGATATACTGAAGAAGGCCCGGGCAGCAAGGGGGCATGTATTCAACCTCGGACACGGCATACTTCCCCAAACCTCTCCTGATATGGCAAAGGCCCTGGTGGATATTGTTCATGAATTAAGTGAAAAATAAACAAAGATTTATTTATCCGCAGATTACGCGGATTTTCGCAGATTTTTTAAACTCTAAAAAGAGTTTGTTTATAACTAATAGTCATTTGTCATTCCCGCAAGCGAAGCACGTCGGGAATCCTTCTTAAAGAACGATTCCGGACAAGCCGGAATGACAGATAGGAAAATTGAGTTTATGATAAATTAAAAGCATTGAAAGATGTCACCCTGAATTTATTTCAGGGTCTCATTTTTTAGAATTCTGAAGCAGTATTGTTTTTCTCTTTAAATCTGCGAAAATCTGCGTAATCTGCGGATAGAATTTCCTGAAGCGGATAGTAGTTTTCCTGTTCATGAAAAACAAACGTCAGATACTAAGCTGGTGCCTTTATGACTTTGCCAACTCCTCATATTCTGCGGTGATCGCTGCAGTAATCTTTCCGGTTTATTTTGTGAAGGTAATTGCTGAAACCCCGGCGGATGGTGACCTCTGGTGGGGAAGGGCGATCTCTCTCAGTATGCTGCTGGTGGCTGTTACTTCTCCTGTTGTTGGCGGTATATCTGATTATGCCGGCATGAGAAAACGTCTGCTTGTGGCTTATTCCCTGGTTTGTGTGGCTGCTGTCGGGTTTTTGTTCTTTATTGAAAAGGGCATGGTCATTGAGGCATTTATACTTATCGTCATTGCAAATATCGCTATGGAAGGTTCTCTTGTCTTTTATAACGCCTATCTGCCTGATATTGCTCCAAAAGACCACCAGGGGAGGGTTTCGGGGTGGGGGTTTGGCCTTGGTTACGCAGGTTCGGTACTCGCCCTTCTTATAGCCATGCTTTTTATAAAAGATGGGGTGATCCGTTTTTCATGGCCGATGGTGTCTGTGTTTTATCTCCTCTTTTCTCTCCCTGCCTTTTATTTTTTGCCTTCGGACAGGCCGTCGGGGTCACCCCGTAGGTCAGCGCTTGTGGGGATAAAGAACACCCTGAGATTATTGAGAGAGGTTTTGCGAATAAAAAAAGTGAGGAGATTCCTCCTTGCATACTGGCTCTACAAGGATGGAGTAAATACCATTATAGTGTTTTCAGGTATTTATGCAGCGGTTACACTATCCTTTACAGGTTCCGAACTCGTTTTTCTATACCTCCTTGTGCAGGTTACTGCACTGATTGGCTCAATTGCCCTCTCAACTCCCACTGATAGATGGGGGGCAAAAAAGGTGGTTGTCCTTTCCCTTTTTCTCTGGATTGCAGTTACAGTGTGTGCATACCTTGTGGAGGACAAGCGGCTCTTCTGGGGCATAGCCGCGATGGCCGGCCTGGGGCTTGGAAGTGTGCAGGCTGCGTCAAGGGCCCTTTTTTCAGGGTTCATACCTCCGGGTATGGAGGGGGAATATTTTGGTGTTTATGCCTTTGCAGGAAAGACGTCGGCAATAATAGGTCCGGCACTCTTTGGTATAATCTCATCTGCTACAGGAAGTCAGAGACCTGCGGTGCTTTCAGTACTTGTCCTGTTTGTCCTGGGGCTTGCCATCCTCTCTTCAGTGAAGACCGGCTGATTCCCTCGCCTTCATATATTCCCCCCACAGGTCCTCCTTTGAAATGCCCGCATCAATAAAGTCCCATGGCAGTATCTCTTCAAACGGCCTTTCCCTGAAGAGATAAAAGTCAGGGTCCAGTCCGGTATCTCCGAGAGCCTCCTTCCACCTGCCGGGTTCTCTCATATCATGCAGGACCCTGGAGAGCCTCCTGTCACCCCTTGAAAACACACCCTGCATAAAGGCGTATTTTATAACGTCGTGAAATACCCTGATCCCCTTTATGTTCAGGCCCGACTTAATCATTTTCAGCCTGGCCCTGATCGTCTTCTCTGCTGTCATGGGATGCCACTGGAAGGGCGTAAAAGGTTTTGGAACAAAGGTGCTTGTGCTCAGGACTATGGTGCCCCGCGTGTTGAGTGAGCGGATTTTTTTGGCAAGATAGATTATACCTTCTATATCCTCCTCCGTCTCAAACGGCAGTCCGATCATAAAATAGAGCCTGAGGGTATGAATATCATGCCGGAGTATCAGTTCCGCCGTCTCCAGGATATCCTCCTCAGTGATCCTCTTGTTGATTATCCTTCTTAAACGTTCAGTGCCCGCCTCCGGTGCTATTGATATGCTGCGGTGTCCTCTCATGAGGGAGAGGAGTTTTTCCGCCTTTGGTGTTGCCCGCAAGGAGGTAATGGAGAAGTCCACACCCTCTATCTGCAAGGCCTCTGTTGCATGGCGGTAGTCGGTGAGTGAAGGCCCGATCAGACCGACCCTGCCGGTTGTCTCCATGGCAAGGTCTATCTCCTGTTTCAATATCCCTATGTCCTTGTGCCTTGGAGGATTATATATATGTCCGGCAACACAGAACCTGCAACTCCAGACACATCCCCTCATGGCCTCAACGAGATACATATTTGAAAATTCTGTCTCAGGTGTGGTGATGGTGGGCCTGAGTCTGCCGTTCAGTACCCTCTCCGTTCTTTTCTTAATTGTCCGGGGGGCGTCACCTGTCGGTTTTCTTGCTTCTACCTTTCCATCATCAGAGGATAAGACCTCATAAAATCCCGGCACATAAAACCCTTCTCTTTCAGAGATTGCCCTGAGAAATGACCCTTTATCTTCAGACCCTTTATAGCCCTCTATGAGTTCGTCAAGGCTGCTGTCTGCCTCACCTATGAATATGAGGTCAAAGAAATCCGAGAGGGGTTCAGGGTTGAACATCGCACATACTCCTCCAAGGAGAAGTACAGGTTCCCTTTCACTACGCCCTGAACTGAAGGTGCCTATCCGTGCAAGCCTCAGTATCAGCGGGATGGAGGGATAGTCGTTTTCAAAGGATACGGAGAAGGCAATGATATCAAACCTGTTAAGGGGCCTCTTTGACTCAAGTGAGAAGAGTTCGGAGCCAGTGCGCTCAAACTCCTTCAGGTCTGATTCATCAGGCAGAAATGCCCTTTCGCATACTGTATCATCCCTTGCGTTAAGGATTGAGTATATACCCTGAACCCCGAGATTGGACATGCCTACGTGATAGGTGTTTGGATATACAAGGCATACATTAACCCTGCCGCCGGGGTCTTTATATACAGTTCCCTTTTCTTTTTCAAGCAGTGCCTCTGTTTTTTTGATTAATCGTCGGCCAATCATGTAGATTTAATTTAACCGCTTGGCAGGGGTGTTGGCAAGCGAAAGGAAAAAGAAAAACCCGCATCTGTCTTTTTCCCTTCATTTTTGTCTCACTTGACAGGCATATAAAATAATTGTTAAATTATTAGCACTCTAAGGTAAGGAGTGCTAAGCTGCTGTTTTACGGCAGTGAAGTAAAAGTATGATTAAAAGATGCATATCCCTGGTTGCATATGTTTAATAGAAGAATTCCATTTATTGAGGTGAAGCCTCCGGATGCTTGACGAGAGGAGCATAAGAGTTCTCCGGGCTGTTATTCATAGTTATATAAACAAACCTGACCCTGTTGGTTCAAGGTATGTAACCAGGAAGTATGCATTTGATTTTTCTCCTGCCACGATCAGAAATATAATGGCAGACCTTGAGGATATAGGGTTCCTGAGCCAGCCTCATACATCAGCCGGCAGGGTACCTACAGATAAGGGGTACAGATTCTATGTAGAGAATCTGATGGATGAAAATGTGTGTTGCCACAAGGGCCTCATTGACTCATTGACCAGGAGGTTGGAAGACTTACGGGAAGATATTTATACGCTGTTGGACGAGACAACGAGGACCCTTTCGACTCACTCCCACTACCTTGGTATTGCAGTCTCTCCAGGGCCGGACGGCAGCACTCTGAGGCGCATTGAACTTATCCCTTACAGTGATGACAAAATAGCTGTAATTTTAGTTGCCAATGAAGGTATAATTAACCATAAGATTCTTAAAAATAACTTTTCTTTTTCACGGAATGACCTGAACAGGATTGCACGTTATCTCAATAGAGAATTTTCAGGGTATACAATAAAAGAGATACGGCAGCGTCTCCTTGATGAGATGGCAATGGACAAGGCGCTATGCGATTCACTTATATCAAAGGCACTCAGCCTCTGTGGAGATGCCATGTCCTGTTATGGAGCCAATGTATTTATCTCGGGTCTCACCGAGATATTGGAGCTGCCGGAGTTTTCCGACATAGAGAAAATAAAGGATATCTCAAGGACGATAGAAGATAAACATGCGGTTATAAAACTGATAGACAGTCTTGCTAACGCAGAGGGGGTTCAGGTTGTAATCGGTGCGGAGAACACAGTTGAAGAGTTGAAGGCACTGAGCATCATTACATCTATATATAAAGAGGGGGACAAGCCTGCAGGAGTCGTTGGGATAATAGGTCCTACAAGGATGGATTATTCTACCACCATATCGCTTGTGGATGTAACTGCAAGATTCCTAACAGAAATTTTGGATGAAGGAGGTCAGGAATGGAGAAAAGAGAGATAAAAGACCTGGAAATAAAAGTAGAACACCCCGTAGAGGAGCAAAAAAAGGTACCCGAAGATATGGTTCCGGTTGAGCAGCCGCTTGAAGAGAGGATAGAAGAGCTGGAGGCTGAGTTATCCGGGAGCAGGGAGAGATACCTCAGACTTTATGCAGAGTTTGAGAACTATAAAAAGAGGGTTCAGAAGGATAAGGAAGAAATGCTAAAATACGGCACTGAGCCACTCCTTCAGGATCTGCTGACAGTGCTTGATAACCTTGAGATGGCCATACAGCATGCTGAAAAGGATACTTCTGCAGAGAGTCTCATTCAGGGAGTTGAGTTGACGCTAAAGGAGTTCAGGAAGGTATTGAATAAGCATGGTATTAGTGAGATAGAGGCAGTTGGAAAGCCATTTGACCCTGCTTATCATCATGCAATGAGCGAGGTAGAGAGAAGTGACCTTGATGACAAGACCGTAGTTGAAGAGTACAGGAAAGGGTATATGCTCAAGGACAGGACTATAAGACCGGCTCTGGTGGCAGTCTCCAGGAAGACGCCTCTTGAGGATACGTAATCTGTTGCGGGGCAATGAGAGTGGTTACTATGAACAATCTGAATAAACAGAAGACATAAGGAAGGAGGAATAAACATTATGGGTAAAGCGATTGGTATAGACCTTGGGACAACAAATTCCGTTGTAGCCGTTATGCAGGGGGGTGAACCTGTAGTGATACCAAACCAGGAAGGAAGCCGTACAACACCCTCGGTAGTTGCCTTCACTGAAAAGGGTGAAAGGCTGGTTGGTCAGATTGCAAAGCGTCAGTCCATTACGAATCCCGAGAATACGATATTCTCAATAAAGCGGCTTATGGGCAGGAAGTACGATTCCGAAATAGTCACGGCAGCCATGAAGAGGCTGCCGTATAAAGTTGTTCCGGCTCCTAACGGGGATGCCCAGGTAGAGGCACGCGGCAAGAAATATTCTCCGCAGGAGATATCTGCAATGATTCTGCAAAAACTGAAACAGGCTGCGGAAGACTATCTTGGCGAGCCTGTTAGCGATGCCGTGATAACCGTGCCTGCCTATTTTGATGACAGTCAGAGACAGGCAACCAAGGATGCCGGGAAAATAGCAGGATTGAATGTCCTGAGGATAATTAACGAGCCTACGGCAGCAGCCCTTGCATACGGACTCGATAAAAAGACAGAAGAAAAGGTTGTTGTATACGACCTTGGAGGAGGTACTTTCGATATATCCATCCTTGAGATAGGAGAGGGTGTTATCGAGGTGCATTCTACAAGTGGGGACACATTCCTTGGTGGTGACGATTTTGACCTCAGGATTATAGACTGGCTTGTAGAGGAGTTCAGGAAGGACCAGGGCATTGACCTGAAACAGGACAGAATGGCCTTGCAGAGGCTGAAAGAAGCTGCTGAGAAGGCAAAGATAGAACTCTCTACGGCTTTGGAGACGGAGATAAATCTTCCCTTTGTAACCGCAGATGCAACAGGTCCCAAACACCTTGTTATAAAACTCACCAAGTCAAAATTCGAGCAGCTTGTCTCGAACCTTATTGAAAAGACGGCAGGTCCATGCAAGAGGGCGCTTGAAGATGCAAAACTGACGGCGAAAGATATTGATGAGGTCCTGCTTATTGGTGGACAGACAAGGACGCCAAAGGTGCAGGAGGTTGTGAAGAAGTTTTTTGGCAAGGATCCAAACAAGACCGTTAACCCTGATGAGGCGGTTGCGATCGGTGCAGCTATTCAGGCGGCTGTGCTTAAAGGTGAGGTCAAGGAAGTCCTCCTCCTGGATGTTATCCCCCTGTCACTTGGAATTGAGACACTCGGCGGAGTTTTTACAAAGATAATCGAGAGGAATACCACAATTCCTACAAAAAAGAGTCAGATATTTTCAACTGCAACCGATAGTCAACCGGCTGTAACCATCAAGATATTTCAGGGTGAAAGGGAGATGGCTGCGGATAATAAAGTCCTTGGTGTGTTTGAGCTTGTGGGAATACCTCCGGCACCAAGGGGAGTGCCGCAAATCGAGGTTACATTTGATATTGATGCAAACGGCATACTCCATGTCTCTGCCAAAGACCTTGGTACAGGCAAGGAGCAGTCTATAAGAATTACTGCATCAAGTGGCCTTACCGAGGAAGAGATAAAGAAGATGGCCCGTGACGCTGAAGAACATGCGGAAGAGGACAGGAAGAAGAAAGAGCTTGCAGAGGCAAAAAATGAGGCGGATAATCTTGTCTATAGCGTGGAGAAGTCCTTGAAGGATTATGGTGACAAGATTACCGAGGAAGAGAAGAAGGAGATTGAAGAGGCCCTCGAAAACTGCAGGAAGGTCAAGGATACAGGCACTGATGCATCAGAGATAAAGTCAGCGATTGAGCGGCTGACGCAGTCTTCCTATAAACTCGCAGAACACCTCTATAAGGGTGCTCAGTCACAGCAGGAAGCTGGTGCTTCCGGGGAAAAGAGTGACGGGAGTAAATCTGCCGAGGAAGATGTAGTCGAGGCAGAGTTTGAAGACGTTGATAAGGACAAATCGTAGGTCCCGGTAATGGAAAAAGGTGATGGGTTTAGAACCTGTCACCTAAAACCTGATACCTGAACATACATTGATACATATGAAAGATTATTACACAATACTGGGCGTAACCCGGGATGCTACAGAAGATGAGATGAAAAAGGCCTTCAGAAGGCTTGCAATGAAGTATCATCCCGACAGGAATCCTGAAAACAAGGATGCTGAAGACAAGTTTAAGGAGCTCAACGAGGCCTATGCCTGCCTGAGTGATCCCGAGAAGAGGTCTAATTATGACCGTTTTGGATCTGCCGATGGTATAGGCGGGGGTGGGGCGGGCTTTGGTCCTTTCAATTCAAATTTTTCGGATATATTTGAGGATATATTCGGGGATTTTTTCGGGACTTTTGCCGGGCAGGGCAGGGCCAGGGCAACCAGGGGCGCCGACCTGAGATATGACCTTACCATTACCCTTGAGGACGCTGTCAGAGGTGTTGAGAAAGAGCTCAAGCTGCCGAGTTGGGAAAACTGCGAGGCATGTGGAGGTTCCGGTGCCAAACCTGGGCATGGTCCTGTTACATGTCCTGATTGTAACGGAGCAGGTCAGAGAAGGTTTCAACAGGGGTTCTTTTCAGTAACAAGGACGTGCAGCAGGTGTGGGGGGACCGGACAGTTCATCACAACTCCGTGTTCGGAATGTGGTGGAGACGGCAGGGTCAGGAAGTTCAGGGTATTGTCTGTCAAGGTGCCTCCCGGCGTTGATACAGGGTCACGACTCAGGATGTCGGGAGAAGGTGAACCCGGCACCAATGGTGGTCCATCAGGCGACCTTTATATAGTTATTACCGTTAAACCACATAAATTCTTCAAACGGGAGGGGCTGAATCTTTATTGTGATGTTCCCGTTAGTTTCACACAGGCAGTCCTAGGGGCAGAGATTGAGCTGCCGACGCTTTATGGTAACGAGAAGATTAAAATACCCCCTCACTCGCCTTCCGGAAAGGAGTTTGTCCTTAAGGGATGTGGGGTGCCGAAGCTCGGAGGTTACTCAAAGGGTAATCAGATAGTCAGAGTATATATTGAT
Source organism: bacterium (assembly GCA_036244995.1). Classification (GTDB taxonomy): domain Bacteria; phylum Nitrospirota; class Thermodesulfovibrionia; order Thermodesulfovibrionales; family JdFR-85; genus BMS3Bbin07. The sequence continues at coordinate 35,032 of BTTF01000009.1, forward strand.
GTGCCTAAAAAACTCACCAAAAGACAAAAGGAACTCCTTGAAGAGTTTGCAGACTTAAGCGGTGACGAGGTTCATAGGGGTTTTATGGAGAAGTTAAAGGAGTTTTTCTCTTAGCCGCGAATTAAAACAGTTTCTCATGCCTCGTATAATCCTTCCTTCAATAAGTCCGCATGACAGGGAATTGGCTGTTACGGACCAGAACCTGAAATACCTCAGGGATGTACTCAGGGTCTCAAGGGGTGATGAGGTTATAGTCCTGGACGGTCATGGGCTTGCTTTAAAGACCTGTGCGCGGGATATAGGGAAAAAACAAATCCTGCTTGAGGTCCTTGGCAGATGCTCCGTGGATACCGAGTCTCCGTTGCACCTCGTGCTGATTCAGGGCCTTTTGAAAGGGGACAGAATGGACCTTGTGATACAGAAGGCGACCGAGCTGGGTGTAAGAGAGATATTCCCTGTGGTGACCGAGAGGTCTCAGGTCAGGTTCAGCAGAAAGCTTGAACACTGGAAGAGGGTGGCAGAAGAGGCTACAAGACAGTCGGGAAGGCTGCTGGTTCCGGTGATTCATGATGTCTGTAAGATGAAGGATATGTTTGACAGTCTGGAAGATGAATCACTCAGGATTATCTTTTCTGAAAGTGAGAATAAAGATTTCAACCCCCCACATTCAATTCCCGGCTCCTTTGTATATTACATGGTAGGGCCTGAGGGTGGTTTTACTGATATGGAGGT
>BTTF01000010.1:0-34867 GCA_036244995.1 bacterium
CCCTTGGGAGGGGTCCATGGCCTGAGTCAAGGGATTATAACCTGATGAGGACTCTTTTTAAAAGATTGAAGCCGCCGCTCTTTACACACCCCCTGCCCCCTCTTTTTAGAGGGGAGAGTACATGCTCCCTGTTTTCTCATGGCTGTTTACCTGCTTGCTCGCCTTTCCCTCTTCCCGTTCCGCCCCTTATCTGTAAATCCTCTGCTTTCCCCTCTATCAAGGGGATTAAGGGGTGTGTGACTTTTAAAAACCCTGTTTCTATTTGCCGGTTTAATAATTCCGGTTTAACAATTAATGGTTCACCATAAAGGTGAAGTTCTGTTATTATGGTTATTATGAAACAGGTCAGGATTGGTAACCAGACGGCCTTCTCTGCCTCGTCTCTGACGCTGCCTTTTGAATATGCGGTAGCAAACGGTTTTGATGCCTTCGAGTGGTTTCCCGATAAACACGAATCGGGTGGGGGTTGGGATGTAAGCGACATGGGGACCGAGACACGTTGTTATGTCAAAAACACGGCTGTGGCGCACGACATTGCCCTGTCTGTCCATGCATCATTGAAGGCCAATCCCATGATACCTGAAGCCCATGGACTGCTAATCAATGAATTCGGGTTCGCACAGGATATCGGGGCAACACTGCTTAATCTTCATCTCCATACTGATGAGGGGCTGGATAGTTATGTAAAGGCGATCACCCCGATTGTAATGCTTTCAGCAAAGATCGGCATAAGGCTTTCCATAGAAAACACTCCTCTTACCCCTCCGGATGATTTCAACAGGCTTTTTAGACTCTTCAGGGAGATGGGGGCTGCAAAGGTTGCACACATAGGGATGTGCCTTGATGTAGGGCATGCCAATCTGTGCAATGCAACCCGCAACAACTACCTGGGATTCATTGAGCAGCTCGACCCCCTGGTGCCAGTCATCCATATCCATATGCACGAAAACTATGGCGACTCCGACAGCCATCTGGCGGTCTTTACCGGACCTTCAAGGGAAGACCCGTCCGGCATACAGGAATTTGTAGAGCTGATGATGAGACGCAGGTTTTCAGGTTCTGTAATACTTGAACAGTGGCCGCAGCCCCACTCGCTGCTCAACCAGGCTCGCGACAGACTATATCAAATGTTTATTCAGGGAGAAGAGTGATGAGAAAACCTGAGAAGATGATTGTTTACAATCTGTTTCCCTTGCTGTCGGGACGGTTTACCGAATGGGAGAGCCATCTGGTACGGGCCTCCGGGATGGGATTCAACTGGATATTTGTTAATCCTGTTCACCTTCCCGGCTCCTCCGGCAGCCTGTATTCAATAAAGAATTACTTCAGCTTTAACCCCCTGCTGATAGATACGCGCACTAAAAAGTCTCCCCGGCAACAGGTGGAAGGGGCCATCAAGACTGCGGGGAAACTGGGGCTCAGGATGATGATAGACCTGGTGGTTAACCATTGTGCCGTTGATTCGGACCTGATACAGGAGCACCCTGAATGGTTTCAGTGGGAGGAAGACGGGAAAGTTGCTCATCCGTTCTGTGATGAAAACGGGAAGAAGGTTGTGTGGAAGGACCTTGCAAGGTTCGACCACAGGAATACACGCGACAAGGAGGGGCTTTTTCAGTTCTTCCTTAAGTTGGTAACATTTCTAATCAAGCTCGGCTTCAAGGGATTCCGGTGTGATGCCGCCTATCAGGTCCCAAAAAGCTTCTGGCAAAGGCTCATTAGTGAGACAAGGGCGATCTATCCGGATGTCCTCTTTTTTGCCGAAACCCTCGGATGTCCGGCAGACCAGACCAGAAAAACCGCCGCCGCCGGCTTTGATTATATATTCAACAGCTCCAAATGGTGGGATTTTAACAGTCCCTGGCTGATGGAGCAGTATCACCTTACACGGGAGATAGCCCCGTCAATAAGTTTTCCGGAAAGCCATGATACAGTGAGGCTCTGCGAGGAACTCCATGGCAATATAACCGGCCTTAAGCAACGATATCTCTTCTCTGCACTCTATTCTGCGGGGGTTATGATACCCATAGGATTTGAATTCGGTTTTCGCAAAAAGCTCCATGTGGTCAAAACAAGGCCGGGGGATTGGGAGGAGACCGGTATTGATCTGACCTCCTTCATAGAAAAGGTCAACAGGATCAAGGAGCAGTATGTAATTTTTCAGGAAGATGCCCCAACCGGGATGCTACCCCATAATAACGCCAACATCCTGGTCATGTGGAAGGCATCCACGACTACACATGAAGAGGCCCTCCTTATTCTCAATAAGGACATCCACAACAGACAGCATTTTTATGCAGACAGCCTGTATGGATTTGTTCAGGCAAGGGCTCCGCTGAATGATGTATCTCCTGAAAATCCCCTTGACTATATCCCGGAACCGTTTTCATATGAACTGCAGCCGGGAGAGGGCATCGTGCTTATAACCACGAGAGATCCGGGGCTGGAGGATTGAATGAGCGGGGTATGTCCTTGAAAAGCCCTGGGGTTACTTCTCTCTGATATATTCATAAATATTCATATAATTCCGGCCGGGATGGTTCCATGAATAGTCGTACCTCATTCCATTCACCATCAAGTCCCTGAAGTATTGCGGATATTCATGCCACATACCGATAGCCCTGTGCATGGCGGATTCCAGTCCCTCACGGTTTGCATCATTGAATACATACCCGTTTCGTTCATTATAGGGCTTGTCGGAATAGTCGGCATCAAAGACGGTATCCTTTAATCCACCTGTTGCCCTTACAATGGGGACGGTGCCGTATTTCATGGCGATCATCTGTGTCAGTCCACATGGCTCAAACAGGCTTGGCATGACTATCATATCAGCGCCGGCATAAATCAGGTGAGCCAGTTCTTCATTGTATCCTATCTCAAGGTGGCAATCAGGATTATTGTTTAAATAATGTTTGAGGTGCCGGAAAGAGTCATTGATTCCGGGGTCAGGACTTGAGCCGAGCAGCACAAACTGACAACCGTTATCCAGTGCATAAAAGATAGCGTGCTTTATAAGGTCGACCCCTTTCTGGTGGTCCAGCCTGCCTATGTACGAGATGAGGGGTTTGAAATCCTGCCTTAGCAGCAACCGGTGGCGGAGTGCCTCTTTATTGCCGTATTTGACGTCAAGTCTGTCAATACCGTAATTATACGGTATATAGCAGTCAATTTCAGGGTTCCATACATCGTAATCAATGCCGTTGAGGACGCCTCCAAACTTTTGGCCATGCACGTGCAGGGTATGGTTGAGGCCGTACCCGAGGTCTGTGTTCTGTATTTCCCAGGCATATCCCGGGGATACGGTGGTTACAAAGTTGGAATAAACAATTCCGCCCTTCATCAGATTTATTGCAGAGGGGTTGAAATTGTCCTGAAGACGGTCCTGGCTGAAATAGTAATCAGTCCGGTTTAAACCGGCCGCACGCAGTATGTGCCCTCCTGTTACGCCCTGATGTTTGAGGTTGTGGAGGGTATAGCAGACACGGGGATGGGTCATGCCCAGATATTTATATATGTCAAACAGGAGTACAGGCACAAGACCCGTCTGCCAGTCGTGACAGTGGATGATGTCGGGCTGCTTGTTTGACTTCAGCATAAATTCAAGTGCCGCCCTGCAAAAGAAGGCAAACCGTTCCGGATCATCCTGATGACCATAGTAAATGCCGCGGTTAAAAAAATTATTATGCGAATGGGGTTCGATAAAGAAACACCTTCTTCCATGTACGAAGCCGAAGAAGACGGAACAGTGTATCCACTGATCATGAAAAGGGACCCGGAGGTCATGAAATGTCTCCTGAAGCCCGTAAACATGGTCATATCTCATGCAGTCATACATGGGGAGTATAATCTCGACGGAATTCCCCCTGACCTCAAGCTCACGGCTGAGTCCGAAGACCACATCAGCAAGACCGCCAACTTTGGCCACCGGAGCACATTCTGTTGCAACCATGACAATAAACATGTAGTTATTCCTTGAAAAGCTCTGATAAAATTACAGAAAACCCTGATTTGTTAACAGCATAGCTAAACTAAAGAGAGTATACCATAAGGAAAAACCTGATACAACATTAATAAAAACAGAGGGGGAGTTTCACTGTTTCGTACCTCAGGTTGACAGGGACTACAGCCTTTTGTTAGCTTACCACTGGAAAAAAGTTCTTTTTAGAGGTTCAGGAGTTTCTACCCACTTGAAATCAAAAAAACCCCGGGGTTAATAATGGAACAAAAGGTCGGGAAAGAGTCTGAAAACAGCCTGGAGGGTAAAGATATTCCCAAAGGCTACAATATTGATACGATTGTAATCATGCCGGTTAATGCGGATATGAATTTTGTCTACTGGGAAATAACGGATAAATTACTCAACGGCAGGCTCCGGGAATTAAATATCGGTTCTGCTGAATTAATGATAAAAATTTTTGAGAGAGACAGCCGGAAAGAGGTCCGTTCGTTCGAAGTAAAAGGGAGGGTTGGCAAAAACTATATAAAGTATCCGGCATCATTTAGACCCCTTGTTGCAGAAATAGGGATATTAAAGAATGGCGAATTTTCCATGCTGTTAAAATCAAGGACTGCCCTGGTCCCTTCTTCCGGGACAGCAGGGGCAGGAGTTGAAGTCTGGATGGAGAAGATAAAAGACCTTGGCGGCACTGTATGGGTATCAGGTAGTGAGGGCCCTCGTGATATGGCATCACCCGGAATTACAGAGAGGGCTGCCCTGCAAAACTATTATGAAGAGATCGGAGCAGGCCCTGGAGTTTCTGCTTCCAGCGAAATATTAAGGACCAGGAAATCTTAATCCGCAGAAGATCATGAAAGGATACTGGATTCCTGTACTGCATTCACACCTGCCCTTTGTAAAACATCCCGAATACGACTATTTCTTAGAGGAGCATTGGCTTTTCGAGGCCATCTCCGAAACATATATCCCCCTGCTTATGAAGATGAAGGAAATGGTTGACGGAAAGATTGATTTCAGATTAACCGTGTCAATAACTCCGCCTTTGTTGGAGATGCTCTCGGACGAATACCTCACGGAGCAATATGTAAAACACCTGGACAGGCTCATTGAGCTGTCTGAAAAGGAGATTAACAGATTAAACGATGACAGGGATTTTCTGCCTGTTGCCTGCTTTTACAACAATAAACTTAAAGAGATAAAGTCTTTTTTTATAGATTTCTTGAATCACAATGTATTAAACGGTTATCGGTACTTCAGGGATTTGGGGAAGATAGAAATTATCACCTGCGGGGCCACTCACAGTTTTCTGCCCCTGCTTGGTGTAAACCCCAGGGCAGTTGAAGTTCAGATTAAGGTGGCTGTAGATTCGTATAATAAACATTTCGGGGGGGCACCGGAGGGGATTTGGCTGCCTGAATGTGCTTATTTTGAAGGGCTTGACGGAGTGCTGGGAAGGTATGGTATAAAGTTTTTCTTTCTGGATTCACACGGATTGATGAATGGCAGGCCCACACCAAAGTATTCAGTTTATGCCCCTGTTTACACAATGAATGGGGTAGCGGCATTTGGCAGGGACCCCGAATCCTCCAAACAGGTGTGGGACTCCAGTGAAGGATACCCCGGTGATTTCAATTACCGTGATTTTTACAGGGATGTGGGTTTTGACCTCGACTTCGAGTATATTAAACCATACATCAGTCCGGACGGAATCAGGACCTTTACAGGGCTTAAATATTACAGGATTACCGGCTCAACCGATATTAAAGAACCCTATGACCCGGCAGCGGCGCATAAAAAAGCCCTGGAGCATGCTGTGCATTTTTACTCTGAAAGAAAAAAACAGATGGAAACGCTGGGTACCCTTATGAATAGATTCCCGGTAGTGGTCTCACCCTATGATGCTGAGCTTTTTGGACACTGGTGGTTTGAGGGGCCTGATTTCCTGTACCATCTCTTTTGCGAGATTGATAAAAACAGGTTTATGAAGGCGATAACACCCACGGAATACCTGAGTCTGTATCCGCGAAATCAGGTAATATCTCCAGGCCCCTCATCCTGGGGTTACGAGGGATATTATGATGTATGGCTTAATGAAGAGAACGACTGGATTTACAGGCATCTGCATTATATGGCCGATACCCTGGAGGGCCTTGCGAACAGGCATTACAACGAGACTGACCCTGAAAGGGAAAGGGTCCTGAATCAGTTAACCAGGGAATTGCTGCTTGCTCAAAGCAGTGACTGGGCATTCCTGATGACAACAAAGACTGCTACGGAATATTCAGCAAAAAGGACAAGGGAGCATATCCTGAACTTCAACAAGTTAGTTGACGGTTTCCGGACGAACACCATTGATACAGCATTTCTTGAATGGCTGGAATACAAGAATTCGATATTTGATGAACTGGATTTCAGGGTCTATGCAAGTAAATATGATTCCTGATCCCTCGAGTTGCGATGCAGAGATGGAAGTTGACACGTTTTCTATCTGCAATCATGCGGATTCCCTACGGAAAGCAATTCTTTCAGGTTTTTTTTTATAATACAAACGTTTTACATATTATATTTTCTGTTATAAAAGGGTCTTGTACAAAATATATACATAAGGGAGGTATAAAATTGGAGAGGGTTTTAAGCGGCATGCAGCCAAGCGGATATCTGCATATAGGAAACCTGATGGGGGCACTGCATAACTGGGTCAGATTACAGGATGAGTACGAGTGTTTTTACTTTGTTGCAGACTGGCATGCCCTCACTACCAACTACGCCAACCCATCGGTCATAAAGAAATACACTGCTGATCTGCTGCTGAATTTCCTTGCTGCAGGTCTCGACCCCGACAAATGCACTATCTTTGTGCAGTCCAAAGTGCTTGAGCATGCAGAACTCCACGTCCTCCTGAGCATGATAACCCCTCTGGGCTGGCTTGAGAGGGTGCCTACCTACAAGGAGAAGAAAGAGGAGATCAGGAACAGGGACCTCGGCACTTATGGATTCCTTGGGTATCCCGTCCTGCAATCCGCCGATATATTAATCTACAGGGCCGGATATGTCCCGGTCGGTATAGACCAGGTGCCGCACCTTGAGATAACGAGGGAGATTGCAAGGAGGTTCGCTTTTCTTTACAAAAATGATGCCCTGATAGAGCCGGAACCCCTGCTTGCGGAATTTCCAAAGGTCACAGGGCTGGATGGCAGAAAGATGTCAAAGAGTTATGACAACGCCATATACCTGAACGATCCGCCGGAGGTTGTGGAGAAGAAGATACTCACCATGGTGACTGATACGCAGAGGATGAGGAGGACTGACCCGGGAGACCCTGAAAAATCCCCAGTGTTTCAGTTGCACAGGATATTCTCTTCAAAAGATGAGATTGAGGAGGTGGCTAAGGGGTGCAGGGAGGCCAGCATAGGGTGTATAGACTGCAAGAAGATACTTATAAGGAATATCTTTGAGGTCCTTGAGCCTATATGGACAAAAAGGAGAGAGCTTTCTGAAAAACCGGAATTAGTGGAGGAGATAGTCGCCTCCGGCGTGCAGAAGGCAACCCGGGTGGCAAGGGAGACCATGACTGTGGTGAAAGAGACCCTTGGACTGTATTAATCTCAAGTCATGCAACAGCCTCACTTAATGCCTTAAGAAAGATGCCGTTGTCTTCGGGTCTCCCCACAGTGACCCTCAGGCAGTCCTTCAGGGAGGCGCCCATATTCCTGACGAGGACCCCTTTTGAGAGGAGTTTCCTGTATACAGCAGGGGCATTTCTTACCTTGAAGAGTATAAAGTTTGCCTCTGAAGGATAAGGGGTTATCCCTTCCATCCCCTTCAGTCCCTCAAACAGCCGCTCCCTTTCACTGCATATTATCCGTAAGGTTTTCTCTATCTCTCCGAAGTTTTTTATCGCCTCTGCTGCAACTGCCTGAGAGAGGGTGTTGACATTAAACGGCAGCCTTACCCTGTTGACGGCCTCGATCAGTTCCTCGCTGCCAAGGAGGAGCCCGACTCTCAGGGCGGCAAACCCGACCTTGCTCAGGGTCCTCATTATTGTTACATTTTCATAATCCTTGAGCAGTTTAAGCATTCCCCGCCGGCCTGAAAAGGGCTGGTATGCCTCGTCAATAACAACAATGCCCCTTGATGCATTCAGGATTTTCAGGATTCTATCAGTGGAAAAGCAGTTGCCGGTAGGGTTGTTCGGGGAACTTAGAAAGACGAGTTTTGGACGATACTTTCTTATGGCCTTGATCATCTTTTCAGTATCAAGGTCAAATGAACCGTCAAGCGGGATTGCAATCCTCTCTTCACCGAGGGCCTGTGCAGTAATACCATACATTGAGAACGTAGGGGTGGGAAAAAGGACGGGGCCTCCGAATGTGGTGATAAGACAGGATATTAGCTCGTCGGAGCCGTTGCCGGGGAGTATCTGGCCGATTCTCAGCCTCCACCTCCTTGCCACAGCCTGCCTGAGCTCCATAGCTTCAGGGTCGGGGTATTGATTAGTCTGTATGCCCTTCAGTGGTTCAAGAAAGGAGGCGAAGCCGTAAGGGCTCTCATTGGCATCGAGCTTTACCCTGCAGGGGATTTCCTTTGCACTGTAAGCCCTTAATGTTTTGATGTTTTTTCGTAGCAGTCTCTGAATCTTCACGTTTAAATAATAGCATTTTCAGTTCTCTTTAATCTCCTCAAAAGATCGGCACACTTCCCTGAAGTGCCCGACTACCCCTCCTGCAGATTATCCTGTCTATTGACAATATGGAGACGATATGCCGTCCCCTTGCCTGATTTAAAGAATTGAAGGTATAATCACTGTAAATGAGAGTTGAAAAAATTGAACTGACAGGCTTTAAGTCTTTTGCAGAAAAGACCATCTTTACCCTCCATCCGGGAATGACCTGTATTGTCGGTCCGAACGGCTGTGGTAAAAGCAACATAGTCGACGCCTTCCGCTGGGTGCTGGGGGAACAGTCCGCAAAGTCCCTGAGGGGAGAGAAGATGGAAGAGGTGATATTCAACGGCTCCCAGACTAAAAAGCCCCGGGGTATGGCAGAGGTAACCCTCTTTGTGTCGGGGTTGTATCCGGACGGACAGGACAACGGCAACGGCAGTGAGAGGCTGTTAACGGTCACAAGGCGTCTTTACCGCTCGGGTGAGAGTGAATACCTTATAAACAAACAAGTGTGCCGTCTGAAGGATATCAGGGAGATGTTCCTTGATACCGGCCTTGAGATGAAGAGCTATTCCGTGCTGGAGCAGGGCAGGATAGGTGAGATCATTAATGCCAGGCCTGTTGACAGGAGATTCCTGATAGAAGAAGTTGCCGGCGTGATGAAGTATAAGGTAAGGAAGGCTGAGGCCCAGAACAAGCTGGAATCCTCAAAGCAGAATCTTCAGAGGGTCATCGACATTATCTCGGAGGTAAAACGTCATCTTAATTCCCTTGACCGCCAGGCAAAAAAGGCCGAGAGATACAAAAGGCTGCTTGATGCCATGAGGGAGATTGAACTCAGGACGTCAAAGAGGGAATACACCGGGATGAATCAGTCCCTTCAGGATGTGTCCGGGGCGCTGGATGTGCTGAAGACGGAGGAGGTCCGCAAGAGGGCTGTTATGGCTCAACTGGAGTCATCCCTTCAGCAAAAGAGGATACTTATGGTCGAGAAGGAAAAAGAGGTGGATGCAATAAACTCAGACCTTCAGACCGTTGAGAAGACCATTGCAGAGATGGAGAGGACAATAGCCGTAAACAGGACGGAGATTGAGCACCTTGGTAACTATATTATCACCCTTCAGGGGCGGATTGAAGAGACAAGAAACCTGCTGGAGGAGAAAAGGCTGCGTGCCGGGGAAATTTCAGGGAAAGATGCACATATCCAGGCCAGGCTCGACTCCCTGAAGGAGACGTTATCTCAACGCGAGTCAGAACTCTCAGAGGCGGAAGAGGGGATATTTTCGCTCGAAGAGGATATTGACGACAAGAGGAGAGAGCTTTTCAGGTTTACCGATTCCCTGGGCCTGTTAAGGAATGAACTGAACAGGCTTGAGACTACACACGAGGCACAGTCAAGGAGGGCCTCAACCTCTGAAAGAGAGGCCGAGGAGACCGGGAGGCGGGTATCGGAGTTAAAAGCGGAGATAGAGCGTGTAGAGGGGGATATAGGGCATAGGAGTGCAGCGCTTGGTCAATGGAGGGACAGGAGAGATGGATATCTTAAAGAGATTACCGGGCTAAAAGAGGGAGTAGAGGGACTGAGGCAGAAGAGGTCGGAACTCCGGGAGGAAGTGGCCTCCCTGAGTTCGCGGATTCAGTCCCTTCAGGAGATGGTTACGGGAAATATCGACAGGGAGATGCTTCAGAAGGCCGGTATCAGCCTTATGGCGTCCCTGTCAGAGGTGGTAGAGGTAGAGCCAAGATATGAGAAGGCCGTGGAGGCTGCACTATCAGACAAGGTAAAGGGGTTTATCGTATCCACAACAGAGGATATAAAAAAATCCGTGGAATTGGTCAATCGTGGCAACCTGCCGAGAACCGCCTTCCTCTCATGGCAGATGAGTAACAAAAAACAGCAAACAACAAACAGTGAATGGCAGATGAAAAACGGAGAGATTGCTCCGGTTCTCGGTTCGTTTGTCCGCTCCGGGGACAATTACACCCCCCTTGTCAAATCCCTGCTGAAGGACTATCTGCTGACAGAGGATATGGATAGCGCCTTTGCACTGCTGAAAGGTGAAGAGGGGATGCCCCTGCACGTAAGTGTGGTTACCTTAAACGGGGAGGTGCTTGAGCCCGGAGGTGCAGTGCTCTGCGGCAGTGGTTCCGGCATACTGAAACTCAGGAGGGATCTCCGGGAGCTTGAGACATCTGTTCAGGAAAAAAGTGGCCTGATTGCCGAGGTTGAGGCATCAATTGCCGGGGCCGATCAGAGAATTGAGGAGTTAAAATCCCTCCTCAGTGAGGTAGACTCGGAAATCGTATCCCATGAAAAGGAACTCTCCCTGCTTCAGGCATCTGAGCGGAGGTTCGCTGAGGACAGAGAGAGACTGGAGAAGAAACTCGGGTTTATACGCCTGGACATACAGGAGCTGCATAAGGAACTCAGGTCTGTTGAAGAAGACATTTCAAGAAAAAAAGAGGAGGTCGCTTCCGAGGAAGAGCACAAGAGGACTATTGAATCAGGGCTCAGCCTCTTGCAGGAGGAACTCTCCGTGAGGCGTTCCGCTATTGATGCAAAGAGGCATCTGCTGACCGACCTGAAGGTTGAGATAAACGGATATACCGAAAGGCTCAGCTCTATAACCAGGGAGAGGGAAGCCCTTCAGAGGGAAATAGGCGGCCTTCTGAAGAAAGAGACATCCCTTGAGGAAGAAATACAGAATAACAGCAGGATCGTACAGCAGAAGAGGGATAGCTCCGCAGGGCTTGAAGCGAGACTGAAAGAGGCCGTCTCAGGCGCCGGGACCCTCAGACAGAGGCTATCTGAAAAGAGAGATGCTATAAGGGATGAGCGTGAGAGCATTATTGCCGACGATGAAGCCCTGAAGAGAGAGAGGCAGGAGATCGAGAGGCTGGGCAATGAGGTGCATGAGAAGGAGGTTTTAAGGGCAGAGTTGCTTCTGAAAATCTCGAATCTTGTTGACGGTATAAGGGAGAAATACCAGGTAGACCTTGCCGGTACCGATATCCCGATTTCTGAAGCTGAAGCTGAAGCTGAAGAGGAAGACCATCAGAAGGTCCTGGAGCTGAGGGAGAAGATACAGGCAATGGGGCATGTAAACCTTGGTTCCCTGGATGAATACAGGGAACTCAAAGAGAGGCATGAGTTTCTTACCGGTCAGCATGAAGATATAGTCCGGTCCATTACAGAGCTTCAGGAGGCCATCACACGAATAAACAGGACCACAAGAAAACGTCTGAAGGAGGCATTTGACTTGCTGAACCGGAAATTCGGGGAGGTTTTTAAACTCCTCTTTGGCGGGGGCAGTGCAGAGCTCAGACTTACTGATGAAGCCGATATCCTCGAGTCGGGCATTAACATAATAGTCCAGCCGCCGGGGAAGAAACTCCAGAACCTCAACCTCCTTTCAGGCGGGGAGAAGGCCCTGTCGGCCCTGTCGCTCCTCTTTGCCGGGTTTCTTTTAAAACCCACCCCCCTCTGTATCCTTGACGAGGCGGACGCTCCCCTTGATGAGACCAATACGGAGAGGTTCAAGGCCATGATCAAGGACCTCTCGGTAAATATACAGTTTATAGTAATAACCCACAACAGGATAACAATGGAAGCTGCTGATTACCTGTACGGGATCACCATGGAGGAGCCCGGCATCTCAAAAGTTCTGTCAATGGAATTTGTCTGAAGAGACCCGTAATTATGTGGGTTTTCCTGATATACAGCGAATTGGGTTGACAGGCTAAACAGGATTTTTATATGGAAAGAAGACAGTTCAAAAGGTTTAGTGTTCAGGGCAATGTGGAGGGTAATATTATCCTTAAGGCTGATATTGATATAATGGATATCAGCCTTAACGGAATGCTTTTTATGATAACAAAAAACTTGAATACCAACAGCAGGTGTCGCGTTAATCTGAACATCGGCGATGCCAAGGTAAGCCTTGACGGCAGTGTAATAAGGTCAAACCTGAAAGAGAGCAGGCAGATACAGAACGATTTCCAGCCTGTATATGAAGTTGCGGTAAAATTTGTCCGGTTGTCGGACAAAAGAAAATCAGAACTCCGGAAAATAATCGACTACCTTAAGGAATGCAGCGACTCTACGGACTATTAAAAAGAGATAACGTGAGTACCTCACCGGAGGACCTCATCTGTTATGGCTTTGATGCATCCAGGATTCAGGTGACGCCGGCGGCTGTTGTATGGCCTGAGGAGACGGAAGATGTCGTAAGGATATCTGAATTCGCCTACGAAAACGAGATTCCCCTTGTTCCCCGGGGCGCCGGAACCAGTACCACGGGCGGTGCAGTGCCTTGCAGGGGCGGGATTGTCCTCAGTCTCGAGAGGATGGACAGGATACTTGATATAGATACTGACAACCTGACGGTACTTGTGGAGCCCGGGGTTATAAACGGGCGGCTCCAGAAGGAGCTCGGCACAAGGGGATATTTTTATCCCCCTGACCCTGCAAGCATGAACTTCTGTACTATCGGTGGTAATGTGGCGGAAAACGCAGGCGGGCCAAGGGCAGTAAAGTATGGTGTTACCGGAGACTATGTAATGGCCCTCGAGGCTGTATTGCCTGACGGAAGGCTCATTCAGACAGGAGTAAGGACACCCAAGGGTGTTGTTGGTTATGACCTGAAGAGCCTCCTCGTGGGCTCGGAAGGGACACTGTCAACCATAACCGGGATACGTCTGAAGATACTCCCCGAGCCTCAGAGCATTATCACACTCCTTGTATCTTTTGACGACCTGAGGGCCTCGGGAGATGTGGTCTCGAGGATCATATCTTCAAAGGTGATTCCAAGAACCCTTGAGTTTATGGACAGGGAGGCCATTCAGGCTGCCGAAGCCTACAATCCCTGCGGCCTGAAGGATGCAGAGGCGTTGCTTATTATAGAGCTTGACGGCGATCTCAAAACCGTGCAGAGGGAGTCTCAGAAGGTTGTAGAGGTCTGCACAGCCCATGGAGCCGAGGTAAGAGTTGCCGAGGATAACGCATCAAGAAATAATCTCTGGGAATGCAGGAGAGCGGTCTCTCCGGCACTTCACAGTATAGCTCCGACCAAGATAAGCGAGGATATAGTTGTGCCAAGGACAAAGATACCGGATATGCTCATATTCCTGAGAAAGCTCTCGGAAGAAAACGGCATAAAGATAGTGAGCTTTGGTCATGCAGGTGACGGGAATATCCACGTAAACATAATGGTTGATGAAGAGAACGGGGAGGAATACAGGAAGGGCCTCTCCCTGGTCAAAAAAATATTCTCCGAGACCCTGAGGCTTGGCGGTACCATCTCGGGTGAACATGGCGTCGGTCTTACAAAGGCGGAGTATATCGAGATGGAGATAATGCACTCGGAGATGGACCTTATGCGTGGGATAAAGAAACTCTTTGACCATAAAAACATCCTGAATCCGGGCAAGGTCTTTCCGTAATTCATGATTCCTTGCCCACCAACTTTCGGGAAAGAACAAGGTCCTTTAGTGTTTCCTCAGCAAGGGCAGCCCCGATAGCGTTATCCACTCTTTTCATCACCCTGTCAACCTCTGATACGGAATGGAACCTCTCCTCAATTGAGCAGGTGTCTTCTCCTGCCGTCCTGACGCAACCAAGCAGGTCCTTCAGCTTTATCTTCTCTATATCCCTTGCCGGCAGGTATGCCGGAGGATCATCAGCGGTCTCAAGAATAAACCCCTTTTCCCCTAACAACACAAGCATATCCTGTACCGGCTCCACCGGCAGACTCAGGCTGTCAATAAGGGAATTGAGTCTCCACGGAGAGCTGTTGTTATAGTAGTTATATCCGATAAGGAACATGATCATGAAGGCAAGCTTCTCCTTTAGCCTGTTGCTCAGAATGAGGGCCTCGTTTCTAACAGTCAAGAACTGGGGATACTGATGATGGAATGATACCTCGGCGCCGACAAGCAGTATAAGCCAGCTCAGGTACAGCCATATCATGAACATTATAAGTATGGCGAATCCGGAATAAATTGCAGCATATTTTGTTGATGATACAACAAAGGAAGCAAAGACCCATCCTGTGGTCTCCCATAACACACCTGCAAACAGGCCGCCTACAAGCGCGGATTTGAACCTCACCTTTGTGTTTGGCACAAAGATATATACAAATGTGAAGGCAGCACAGACAAATATATAGGGGATTATCTTGCCCGCAATATAGACAGCCGTTCCAAAGGGTTCTACGGCCAGCACTTTTTGCATAACGGTTGTGCTCATAATGGAGGCGGTAACGCCGATTGCCGAAAAGATAAGAACAGGGCCGATAAGGATTACGCTCATGTAGTCACTGAATCTCCGCACAAAAGTCCTCGGTCTCTTTATCCTCCAGATGTAGTTAAAGGCATCCTCAATCTTCTGGATAAGAGATATGACGGTATAGACCAACACTGCAAGCCCGATTGAGCCGAGGACTCCAACCTTCATATTCTCGACAAATCCTATAATCTTCTGTGTTAACTCATTGCCCTTCGGCCCAAGGGGGGCAAGGAAGTTATAGAGGAAGGGCTCCAGCTGATTATGCACGCCGAATGCCTTCAGCACCGAGAAGCTGACAGCGAGCAGCGGGACAAGAGAGAGGAGTGTCGTGTAAACAAGGCTCATGGCCCTCAGGACAAGCTGTCCCTCTGAAAATTCCAGCACAGCCACATAGAGCAGCCTGAGCGTCCTGACAAGAAAGACCCTGGGTCTGCTGAGGGATTTAACATCAATTTCCCACAGCTCTTTCTCAAAAAAATCATTCAATCTCTTCATATTAACTGCCATTTTTATATTTTTAAGTATTTTATCATAGAATGGAACAGTCATGTCGGCAAGTTAACACAAAAGTCGGCACAAATGGAACGAATGCCTTGCTTAATTTGCCCGAGAATTAATACAATTATATCTTGAGTTTCTATGCCTGTTTAAGTAAGCAGCATTGCATATTGAATTGATTCAAGGATGGTGGACAGGAAAATATATGGACTGTGTCTTTTGCAGTATTGCTGAAAAGAAATTGCCCGCAAAACTTGTCTATGAAGATGAGTTTGCCGTGGCCTTCGAGGATATAAATCCTCAGGCGCCCGTGCACGTGCTGGTAATCCCAAGGAGGCATATTCCCACAAGCCTTGATCTGAAAGAAGAGGACAACGCCATCGTAGGCCGTCTCTTTCAGGTAGCAAACACGATAGCCCGGCAGAAAGGAATCGCAGAAAGAGGCTTCAGGATTGTAATGAACTGCAACGCAGAGGCCGGACAGACAGTGTTTCACCTGCACATCCATCTCCTCGGTGGAAGGGCCATGCATTGGCCTCCGGGTTAAAATATACTGATGTTTCACCGCAGAGCACGCAAAGAGCGCAGAGAGAACAAATAACAAATAAAAAAAGCTGCCTGATGAACAACTGAATGATATGAAACCGGAGATTATTGAGACAAAAACACTCTGGGAAGGAAGGTTTCTCAGAAGCATCCTGATAACCTATCGGAATGCAAGGGGTGATATCATCCCCTGGGAGGCATTTCAGAGGATTGGGGTAAGGGGCATTGTGGCTATTGTCCCCTTTACTGCGGAAGGGGAAGCGCTGCTGATAAAACAGTTCCGTCCGCCTCTGGGCAGATATGTCGTAGAATTTCCTGCCGGCCTTAATGACAGGGATGAACCCCTTGAAGATGTGGCCGGGAGAGAACTCCTTGAGGAGACAGGGTACAGGGCTGACACCCTGAGGGCAATAGCCGAGGGTCCTCTTTCCTCAGGTGCATCCACCGAGATACTCACTGTCTACTTTGCAAACAATGTGGTATATGCAGGCAAGCAGACACTTGATGATGTGGAAGAGATAGAAGTTATCAGGCTCCCTTTGGAGGGATTCCATAAACATCTCTTAAGCCTTCGGAATGATGAGACATATCTTGACCTGAAAATTCCCGGAATGTTTGAACTTGCCATGAGGGAAAAAGCAGGGGACGCCTGAAGCATGAAGATAAAAAGAGAATTTGACAGATTAACGTTATTAATTATATTGCTCTTTTCAGTTATCCCTCTCCTCTCCATTATCACTCATAACAATCTTATAATTCTTGCTTCTTTCATCCTGGTTATTCTTGTAATGATCTTTATAAGAAAGACCGTTAACGCCAAACTCATACAACCCATACTCGATATCAGCCATATGAGTTATCTTATGTCCAGAGGTAAACTTGACACGGAGATATTTGTAGCCTCTAACGATGAACTCTCCGACCTTGCCGATAACATTAATCTCCTGGCAGGCTCCCTTAGAGAAAAGATAAAGGTTCTTGAGAAATCCATACAGAGGGAGCAGAGGGTTGTAAGGGAGCTGGCCATTCTTAATGAATTTATAGGCTATGTCTCGTCAGAGCTTAATTTTGAAGCCATCCTTCAGAAGCTGATTGAAAAGACAAGGGACCTGATGAAGTCTGAAACGGGTGTTATTATCCTGTTTCAACCTGACAGGACAAAGTCTTTCCTTAGCACGGAAAAACTTATTGACGAACAGTTTATCAAGGAGATGCTGTCTGTAGACTCGGGGGGGCTGGCCAGGATTATTGCAGAGCAAAAACCGATACGCAGTAATAATATTTCCATTTTTCTTCCAAATGGCAGTGAGATTCGGAATTTTATAGCGCTGTCACTTCACTCGACAACAGACCTGCAGTGCCTGCTCATCATGCTGAACAGAGATGTCGGGTTCAGCCAGGAGGATGAAGACAGCTTCCTGAATTTTGCCTTCCAGGCATTTCAGACAATATCCCTGCAGAGTGAACTTGCCAAATTAGCAACAACCGATGGACTGACAGGTCTTTATAACCACAGGGTATTCCAGGACAGACTCAGCGAGGAGATACTGAGGGCCGAGAGATACAAAAGCAAGCTCTTCCTTCTGATAATCGATATAGACCATTTCAAGCGTTTCAACGACACCTACGGCCACCAGACCGGAGATGCTGTTCTGAAGACAATGGCCGGGATAATCAAGGAAAGTATAAGAAAAGTGGATTTTGCCGCACGTTACGGAGGCGAAGAATTCGTATTGATCCTTCCGGAAACCGATTGTGGTCATACCTATAAAGTGGCTGAAAGGATAAGAAAGGCCGTTATGGATTATCCCTTCCGTCTTAAAGACGGCACAAAGGCAGGCATCACAGTCAGTGTTGGTGTTGCCTGTTTTCCCGAGGATTCAGCAGAGAAAGAGGATTTGATCGGGAAGGCAGATAAAGCCCTTTACTATGCCAAGGACCTTGGCAGAAACAGGGCATGGCTGTACAGGGATATTGGCGAGTCAGAGGAAATAAGGAAATAAGTTGAAGGGGGCTGAAAAAAGAAGGATTACGAGGATAACGGAAGAGGACTGTCTTGAGTTTGACGATGCAGTGGCCCTGGAGAGAAGGCTCAGGATATCCGTCAATGGTCTGGAAGTGCTGAGGCTTTACTGCAGTCCCGTAAAGATCAGGGAGCTTGTTGTCGGGCTCTTTATGACCGAGGGGGTTATCAGGGGCAACTGGTGTGCCGGGAGAATGACTGTAAAATACGGCCGTGACATACTTGTTGATATACCTGCTGAGGGAGAGGTCTCTCTGGAGGGAGGTACTATAACCTCGGGGTGCCTTGGGGGTGTTACCTTTGAAAGGACCTTTGCAGATATAGCAGTGGGGGAGGGGATAAAGATAGAGAGAGAGAGTTTGAGGGACCTTTTTGCCAAATTTCAGCGGATGTCAAGGCTTTATGAACTCACAGGGTGTATACACAATGCCGCTGTATCGGATATTGAAAAGATCATAGCCCATGCCGAGGATATCGGAAGACATAATGCCGTGGATAAGGTTATAGGTCATTGCATACTCGAAAATATCACACTTGAAGACAAGGTCATGCTCGTAAGCGGCAGGCTCTCATCGGAAATGGCATCAAAGTGCGCAAGATGGAAGATACCCGTTGTTGTCAGCAGGGCTGCACCAACATCGCTCGCCATTGATATCGCTGAAAGGAGCGGAATAACCATGATTGGCTTTATGAGGGCATCCCGCTTTAATATTTATACCCACCCCTACAGGATAATTTGACGGCAAAAAACGTTCATCATTGTTTATCTTCTTCCGAGCCTATTCCATATTTATACAATCTGTGTCTGAATGACCTGAAGCTGAGGTTCAGGAGTTTTGCGGCCTCGGTCTTGACCCCGTAGGCGAGTTCAAGTGCCCTCCTGATATAGCTTCTTTCTATACCTTCAAGAATCCCGTCAAGGTCGATACCACTGACCGTAATATCCGGCAATCTCCCCTCTTCCGGCTCTGTCTCCCGCAACTCTGACGGTAAGTCCCCGGGCAGTATGATCGCATGCTCTGTTAAAAGGACAATCCTTTCAATGACATTTTCAAGCTCCCTGACATTCCCGGGCCAACTGTAATCAACCATCACCCTCATTGCCTCAGGAGAGATCCCGATCTCTCCATGCCCGAACTTCTTCAGGAAATGTTCAGCCAAAAGGGGAATATCCTCTTTCCTTTCCCTCAGGGGCGGGATGCGGACAGGGACTACATTTAATCTGTAAAACAAGTCTTCCCTGAACTCTCCTGCTTTTATGGCCTTTTTCAGGTCTTTATTCGTTGCAGCTATAACCCTGACATCCACCTTTATATCATTTGTCCCCCCCAGACGTCTGAATGTCCCTGTCTCTATGACCCTCAAAATCTTGGCCTGTATCTTAAAGGGCATCTCCCCTATTTCGTCCAGAAAGATGCTGCCGGCATGTGCTATTTCAAAAAGCCCCTCCTTATTGTGTGTGGCACCTGTGAAGGCCCCCTTCATATACCCGAGCAGTTCACTCTCAAGCAGCCCCTCGGGAAGGGAGGCACAGTTTATGGCCACAAAGGCCTTGTCAGCCCGCGGGCTGATGTTATGGATCGCCCTTGCCACAAGCTCCTTGCCGGAACCACTCTCCCCTGTTATCAGCACACTGGAGCTGCTCTGGGCAATCTTGGGAATAATATTGAGCAGCCCCTGCATCCTGGGGCTTTTTCCTATAATATTTTCAAGCCGGTAAGTGGTCCTGATCTCTTCCCGCAGGACCTCAAGCTCTCGCCTGAGCCCCCTCTTTTCAAGGGCCTTGTTTACAACAATCCTTATCTCGTCGATCTTGAAGGGCTTGTGAATGTAGTCGTAGGCCCCGAGTTTCATCGCTTCGATGGCACTTTCCGTTGTACCGAATGCGGTGACCATTATGATGAGCGTGTCAGGCGAGAGCTCTTTTGCCTTTCTGAGTACCTCGAAACCATCAACCCCGGGCATCTTTATATCAGTTATAACGAGGTCGAAGATATCCTTTTTGAGTAACTCGATCCCTCTCTCTCCATCCATTGCAGAGCTCACCTCGTATCCATCGGACTCAAGCAGTATCCTGAGGATCTCGTTCATACCCTGTTCATCCTCAACTATAAGTATCTTCTCCTTCTTTTTTTTGTCCATCCCGCTCCTTTAAACTCCTTCCTCTGTAACCTCTGAGAGACTATATTGTGTGAATTCTTTAATTTTCAGTCTTTTGCAGGGGCAGGGTAACGATAAACTCTGTGCTCCTGCCCTTCCCTGAAAGGATATTGATGCTACCATGATGTTCTTCAACTATTCTGTAGGCAATGGAAAGCCCCAGTCCGGTCCCTTTTTTTTTGGTGCTGAAAAAAGGATAAAAAACTTTTTCAACATTCTCTTCGGGTATTCCGGCTCCACTGTCAGAGACTTTCAGTATGACATTGTTGTTATCAGTAGATACTGAAATTCCTGTTTCACCCCCTTCGGGGACGGCTTCAACTGCATTCAATGTCAGATTCCAGAGAAGCTGTCTTATCTTCTGTTCATCAGCAACCATAAAGACTTCGTCCTGGATGTCCTTGACAATCCTGACCTTGCCGGATATATTCTGAAGCATATCGGAAACCTCATTTGCTGCTGCTGATAGATTAAACCTTTCCATGGCTGGAGGTCTTGGATTGCAGTATATAAGAAAATCCGTGACAATGGCGTTCAGTCTGTCCATTTCCGAGATGGCAATATCCATCAGCCGTTTCTTTGTCTCTTTGGGCAGGACATCCTCCTTTAACATCTCGAATGAACCCTTCATGGATGCAAGAGGATTCCTCAGCTCATGGGCAATACTTGCGGAAAGTTCTCCAATGGCTGCAAGCTTTTCCCTGCATTTTATCTCCTCTTCCAGCTTGATGATATCAGTCAGATCCTGAAATGTTCCAATATAACCGAGAATCTCTCCCTCAGAGTTTTTATTAAGGGATATGCTCAGCCCGATATACCTTTTCTCTGAGTCCCGGACTATTTCGCCCTCGTGTCTGCCTGTTTTCGGCGGGACTGATAAAAATGGAAATACCTCGTTACTGTACCGGTAGATAACACTGCCACGTTTTAATCCTGTAATCCTTTCAGCGGCGCTGTTAAACAAGACTATTTTACCCGAGGTATCCAGACTGAAAAGACCGCTGGAAATGTTTTCTATCACCTCTGAATGAAATCTGTATAACTCCTTCAGGTCAACATCCTTTTTCTCAAGCCTCTCCGAGGTCTTCTCCAGCCTGGAGACGAGATAACCCATGAGGTATGCAGTAAGATACAAACCTGAAATATTTATGAATATGTTATAAAAAAAATCTTTCTCCTCAAGTATGGGATTGAAATGAACCGGGATAATCTGATAATATTGTAAATCAAGGGACAGTCCATAGAGGATACTTGCCAATGTTGCCAGAATATAGCCGGCCTTTCTGCCAAGCACTATCGAACTTGCTATTGTAACAAGGATGAGCAGAAAGGAAAACCAGCTTTCTATCCCGCCTGTAAGGAGAATCAGGAAGACTACAACCAGTACGTCTATCGTCAATAGTGCATATGCTATAAGATGGTGGACTGCTGTTCTGTCCTGAATCCTGTTTCGCAGGAAGATATAGAGCATGGAGGGGGTATAGCCGATTAAAAACAGTCCGTAAAAGAGATAGGGTTGATAGAACTGTTTGCCCTGAAGGTCAAAAAAGAATATGGAACCAAGCAGTAGAGTGACAAAGAAAAGGCGGAGGAATATCAGTGTCTCAACTTTTCTCTTAAACTCTTCTGCCGGCATCAGGTCTCATGGAACAGCTCTCAGGCACTTAGCCCCCCAAACCAGCTATCAGGGAGAGAAAACTGATAGCTGAAAGCTATTATTGTATCAAGGTAATAAGCTTGAATATCGGCAAGTACATTGATACTACTATAAATCCAACAGAACCTCCGAGAAATACCATAAGGATAGGCTCTATCATGGACGTAAGGTTGGAAACGGCAGCATCTACCTCGTCATCATAAAACTCTGCTATTTTATTGAGCATGGAGTCAAGGGCTCCCGTGGATTCACCGACGGCAATCATATGATTTACCATTGGTGGAAAGACCTTTGCCTTCATGAGGGGTTCAGCCACGGTTTTTCCCTCCGACACATCTGATCTTACCGCATATATCGCCTTTTCAATAACCTTGTTCCCGGATGTTTTGGCCGTAATGTCCAGTCCGTCAAGTATGGGAACTCCGCTGCTTACAAGTGTTCCAAGGGTCCTGGTAAATTTTGCAATTGCTGTTTTCTGCAGGAGAACTCCAAAAATCGGAAGATGCAGAAGAATATTGTCGGTAACATACTTGCCCTTTTCCGTTCTCCTTATCTGAACAATAAAAACAGCTATGGCAATAATAACACCCAACACAACAATCCCGCCTATCCCGCTCAGGAAATCACTCATTGCAACAACAATTCTTGTAGGCAACGGAAGCGTCCCCCCTAACTGTGCAAACATCTGGGTGAAGGTAGGAACAACATAGATCATTATAACCGCTATTACGAGCACTGCAATTGCCGTAACCACCGCCGGGTATATCATGGCGCCCTTAACCTGTTTCTTCAATTTCATGGCCTTCTCGATATAGGCGGCAAGCCTGTTGAGGATTGTATCCATTATCCCCCCTGACTCACCTGCTGCAACCATATTTACATAGAGTTCACTGAATACACGTGGATGTTTCCTCAGGGCGTCGGCATAGGTGGAACCTGCCTCAACATCCACCTTTACCTGGGCGATAGTCTTTGCGAGCAGCTTGTTTTCTACCTGGGTTGAAAGTATCTCAAGGGCCTGCACAAGCGGCAGACCTGCATCGATCATGGTGGCAAACTGTCTTGTGAATACAACCAGGTCCTTATCCTTGATACCTCCTATATGAAAACCCAGCCCTCTTGTCTTTTTCTTTTCAGCAACAGCCGTTGGAATGAGATTATTGTTCCTGAGTTTGGCGATCACCTCTTCTTTTGAAGAGGCCACCATCTCTCCTGACTCAATTATACCCTTCGGGTTTTTGCCTGACCATTGAAAAACTGTAGCCACCGTACCCCCTCCTTAATCGAACAAGGATTATAAATGTTACACAAAGCGGAAATCCTCCTTATTTATCGTTTTTTCCCTGCCATATATTTTTCCTGCGGCATATACCCGCCTTTCTGCATCATGGTAACGAGTTCATCCGGCACTGTAGAACGTGCAAGTGCATCCTCATAACTTATATGTCCCTTTACATAAAGCTCATATAACGATTGATTCATTGTCTGCATCCCGAATTTTGACTGTCCGGTCTGCATCATTGAGTATACCTGGTGAACCTTATCCTCCCTGATCAGGTTTCTGATGGCCGGAGTTGGAATCAGTATTTCTACAGCAATCGCCCTGCCCCTTCCGTCTTTTCTGGGAATGAGCTGCTGTGCTACAATGCCTTCAAGCACAAAAGAAAGCTGCACCCTCACCTGGTCCTGCTGATGGGGGGGGAAGACATCAATGATACGGTTTATTGTCTGTGCCGCCGAATTGGTGTGAAGCGTGGCAAGGGTCATATGCCCTGTTTCAGCGACCCTGAGCGCCGATGAAATAGTCTCAAGGTCCCTCATCTCTCCAATGAGCACAACGTCGGGGTCCTGCCTCAGGATATACCGCAGGGCGTCATGGAAGGTCGCGGTATCCGAGGTTACCTCCCGTTGATTAACAAGACAGCTCTTGTGGGGATGCAGATATTCGATTGGGTCTTCAATTGTTATTATATGTTCATGCCTTTCTGAATTTATCCTGTCTATCATGGCGGCAAGGGTTGTGGTCTTACCGGAACCCGTTGGCCCTGTAACAAGGATAAGACCCGAGGATTTTTTCACCAGCTCATTGATCACCTCGGGCAACCCGAGATCCTGAAATGTCTTTATATTGAAGGGGATGGTCCTGAATGCCCCTGCCACTGCACCTCTCTGCATAAATATATTTGCCCTGAACCTGCTAACCCCCTTGACTCCAAAGGAGAGGTCCAGCTCATTATGCTCCTCAAACTTGTGCTTCTGGGCATCTGTCAGGACGCTATAGCAGAGCGTCTTTGTCTCAGCAGGGGTCAGAGGCGGATAATCAATGGGGGCGAGTTTTCCGTCAATTCTTAATCTTGGAGGACTGCCTGTAGTAATATGCAGGTCTGACGCCCCCTGCTCAATCAAGGTTTTTAAGAAATCGTAAAGTGTAGCCATACTGAATCGTCTCCTTATTCCCGCATATTTAGTTTCGTATTATTTTGAAGGTTTTCCATCTCTAATCACCAAATGTGACCCTCAACACCTCTTCAATACTTGTAACTCCGGCTTTTATCTTGTTTAAACCGCTTCTTCTGAGTGTGTTCATTCCAAGTCTTATGGCAAGTTTCTTGAGTTCCTGTGCAGAGGCCCCCTCCAGTATCAGTTCTTTTATTTCGTCCTTGACAGGCATTACTTCATAGAGCGCCACCCTTCCCTTATATCCCGAGTTGTTGCACTCCGGACAGCCGTTACCCTTAAAAACCTTGATATCCTTTATTTCCTCTTCACCAAACCCGAGTTTTAACAATGCCGACTCGGAATGTTTCTCCTCAACCTTGCATTGCGTACATATCTTTCTTGCCAACCTCTGGGCGAGCATGAGAATTACCGAGGAGGATACCAGAAAGGGTTCTATCCCCATATTCAGAAGTCTCGTTATGGTACTTGGAGCATCATTTGTATGCAGGGTACTCAGAACAAGGTGACCTGTCAGGGCTGCCTTAACGGATATCTCCGCGGTCTCAAAGTCACGAATCTCACCCACCATTATAATATCAGGGTCCTGCCTCAGGAACGACCTCAGGGCAGATGCAAAGGTGAGGCCTATATCCTCCTTTATCTGCACCTGATTTATGCCGTGGAAGTTGTACTCAACCGGGTCTTCGGCTGTCATTATATTATCACCGGGTT
This sequence comes from bacterium, assembly GCA_036244995.1. Classification (GTDB taxonomy): domain Bacteria; phylum Nitrospirota; class Thermodesulfovibrionia; order Thermodesulfovibrionales; family JdFR-85; genus BMS3Bbin07. The sequence continues at coordinate 24,963 of BTTF01000010.1, forward strand.
TATTGAGGTGGTTAATCGCTGAATAAAGGCTTGTTGTCTTACCGCTACCCGTGGGACCTGTAACGAGCACCATGCCGTAAGGTTTTTCAATGGCCTCCATGAAGTCCTTTAACTGCTCCTTCTCAAACCCGAGTTTGGTCATATCTACCTGGAGATTTGACTTGTCGAGTATCCTCAGGACGGTCTTCTCGCCAAAAAGGCAGGGCAGGGTAGAGACACGAAAGTCTATCTCCTTCTTCTTGCCCAGCTTTAATTTAATACGGCCATCCTGTGGCAACCGCCTCTCTGCAATATCCAGTTTTGACATGATTTTGACCCTCGAGGTCAGGGCATTCTTTATCTTTACCGGGAGGTTCATAACAGAATACAATACACCGTCAATCCTGTATCTCACCCTCAAAGCCTTCTCATACGGTTCAATATGTATATCACTTGCGCCTGCCTTTATGGCATTGACAAAGATGCCGTTAACAAGCTTGACAATCGGGGCTTCAACCTCCCTTACAACCTCATCATCTTCCCTCTCGTCAACTGCCTCAATGGTGTCCAGGGCACTGCCGACAATCTTGTCAAACTCTTCCACATCTAATGTCGGCGACTCCTCCGACGCAATGTCATCATCCTCATCTTCCAGATCGATATCTGTTAATGTAATATCCTGTGATTGAAGCATTGATGAAGATGCCGAAGCCCTGCTCTTTATAAGGCCGCTTCCCTTGCCGGCATAATATTTCGATATTGCCTCAATAATGGATTCCTCAGTGGCAACAACCACTTCAACATTGTATCCGGTCATAAACTTCATGTCATCTATGGCAAATATGTTTGATGGGTCTGCCATGGCCACAGTCAGTGTGGCGCCTACCCTTGCAACAGGTATTATGAGGTACTTCTTTGCCATCTCTGCCGGGATGAGTTTCAGTACAGATGGGGCTATTGTGTAATCAGAAAGATTTATTGAAGGTACGCCAAACTGTTTACTGAGAAAAGAAACAAGCTTTTCCGTAGTAAGATAACCGAGTTTTACAAGTTTTGACCCAAGTCTGCCCCCCTCTTTTTTCTGTAAGTTAAGGGACTCCTGTAACTGCTCCTCTGTTACCAAGTTAGCAGCAAGTAAAAGTTGTCCAATCTTTGCAGCCATTACAAATAAAATAACATAATTTCAAATAAAATGGAAGGGGGGCACATAATACAGACCGGGGAAATTTAAATTATACTCATTAATTTTTTAATGAACAGGGCCGGACGAGAGGAGCTTTCCTATCTCATCCATTATGACGGCATGAGATATACCCCCGTGCAGAAAGGGGCTCCCGTTTATAAGGATTACCGGAAGGGTTATCAGTCCATGACTCAGCATCTCTCGTATTTCAATAAACCTGCCCTCATCCTCAAGAAAGAGGTCAATGTATTCAACATGAACCATGCTTGGGTAATGAAAGTCCAGTGAGTTCTGAAGTTCCTCGGCAATTGCCTGATTATTAACCGACTCATCAATCGATGAGTCGCTGAAGAGCACATCCTCAAAAGGATTATCCAGTATCTGTATAAATATTCTCTGTAGCATATATTTAATTATTGAGGTCCGGCATCAACCGTTACCCTAATTACCCCCTTTTATTCCGGTTATTTCAACCAGTTCGTTGTCAATCAGTCTTGCCTTGCCTATCCTGACGGCTATAGCCAGCAGGATATTCTTTTTCCTGTACATAGTAATCTTCAGCGAGGATATATCTTCAAGTGTTCCGGGGTCAAAAGCAGAGGCATACTGAACTTCCTTCACAAGGGGCTCTGTTGAGAGAGTGTTTTCCATAAAGGATTTGACCTCACCGAAAGTGATATTTCCGGAAACAACCATCTTTTTTGCCTCGCAGAGAGTTCTGTAAATGACAGTTGCAGCATTTCTCTCCTCAGGTGAAAGATATCGGTTTCGAGAACTCATTGCAAGGCCATCCGCTTCCCTTACCGTAGGGCACATAACCGTTTCAGTGTCAATATTCAAGTCTCTCACCAATTGCCTTATAATCAGGAATTGCTGAAAATCCTTCCGGCCGAAGTAGGCCCTTGTCGGCCTTACAATATTCAGCAGCTTTGTTACAACCGTTGCCACACCCCTGAAGTGACCCGGCCTGAAATGTCCGCAGAGCTTGTCAGCAAGGTACTCAACATTGACATACGTAGCAAAACCCTCGGGATAGATGTTTTCAACCCCGGGCATGAACAGGATGTCAACCCCCGCCTTCTTTAATTCAGCCATATCATCTTCCACATTTCGGGGATAGCGGCTGAAGTCCCCGGATGGTTCAAACTGCATGGGGTTAACGAAGATACTCGCTATCGATATATCGTTTTCCTCTCTGCATCTCTGGATAAGGCTCAGGTGACCCTCATGGAGTGCGCCCATGGTTGGAACAAAACCGATGGAGTTGCCCCTGTGAAGATACTCCTTTACAGTCTGCTGCATTACCCGTGAATTTCTGATTAGCTCCAACCCGCGTCCTCCTCAACAGCCTCCATGAGGGCATCTATCAACTCTTCTTCCTTCACCCTTTTTATAAGCTTTCCCTTTTTGAATACGATTCCCTCACCCTTTCCTCCGGCTATGCCGAAATCGGCCTCCCGGGCCTCACCGGGACCATTAACAACACAGCCCATAACCGCCACGGTCAGGGGAGACGAGGCCCCCTGGAGGTTTTTCTGTATCCTTTTTGCAATCCTTATTATGTCAAGATTACACCTGCCGCATGTGGGACAGGAGATGATATTTACGCCCCGCTGTCTCAGGTCAAGGGATTTCAGTATCTCGTAGGCGACCTCTACCTCCACCCTGGACGGTGCAGTAAGAGAGACCCTTATCGTATCGCCTATCCCCTCGTTAAGGAGTATGCCGATACCTGCAGCACTCTTGACAACCCCGACAGGCGGGGGACCGGCTTCTGTGATTCCTATATGCAGGGGATAGTCAAACCTTTTGGAAAAAGACCTGTAGGCATCAACGGTAAGGGGAACTCCCGAGCCTTTCAACGATACCTTTATGAGCCTGAAGTCCATGTCCTCAAGTATTTCTATGTGTCTGGCCGCACTCTCAACCAGTGCCTCAGGTGTTGGACGGCCATGCTTTTTCAGGATATCCTTTTCAAGGGAACCCGAATTTACCCCGATCCTGATCGGCACCCCGTGCTCTCCGGCGGCCTTAACAACCTCTTTCACCTTCCACTTTGCACCAATATTGCCGGGATTTATCCTCAGCCCGTTCACACCCTGGTTTATTGACTCAAGAGCAAGTCTCCAGTCAAAATGTATGTCTGCTATCATGGGAATGCTTACCTGTCTTTTAATACTGCCGATTGCCCTTGCAGCTTCAATGTCCGGTACGGCCAGCCGGATAATCTCACACCCCGCCCGTTCAAGACCCCGTATCTGTCTTGCCGTAGCCTTTACATCCCTGGTGTCGGTCTTTGTCATGGACTGCACAGAGATTGGCGCATCTCCACCAACAGGGACCGGGCCCACAAATATCTTTCTTGTTTTCCTGCGTTTAATCATAATGTAATTATAACCATTAATAAGTGCCTACTTGCCCTGCTTTACCGCCCGGTACAACATAACGGCCTTTCTGTGCTCTGCCTCTGTTGCGGAGAAGCGGTGCCTGCCGTTATTGTCAGAGACAAAGAAGAGGAACGGCACATCTGCCGGATACAGTGCCGCCATAATAGACTTCAACCCCGGAGAAGCAATGGGGCCCGGTGGAAGTCCACGTATAACATATGTATTATAAGGAGATACTCTCTTCAGGTCTTTGGTCGTGATAACACCCGAGGGGTCTTTGAATCCATAAATACTTGTCGGGTCTGACTGAAGGGGCATTCCCCTCTTCAGTCTGTTATGGAATACCGCCGAGATGATGGGGCGCTCATCATCAACCCTGGCCTCCTTTTCAATTATAGAGGCAAGGGTCAGCACCTCTCTCTCTGTAAGGCCCAAAGCCTCAGCCCTGTCTCTCATCTCCGGGGTAAAATGTCTCCTCATCTCGGCAACTAATCTCTTCAAGACATCCTCCGGGGGCATGCCCCTTGGGAAACTGTAAGTATCAGGGAAAATATATCCCTCAATTGATGGAGCGTCAATATTCATACTGTCAAGGAACTCCCTGTTATAGGCGAGCCTGAAAAATTCCTCCTCTGTAATAATCCCTGCTGCATCAAGGGTCCTTGCAATCTGCCGGATATTATAACCCTCAGGAATGGTTACATCAAATTCCACGACCCGTCCTGATATCAGGGCATTAATTACTTCAAGAGGTGATACAGGGCCGCTGAATTCATAGAGACCCGTCTTTATCTTTCTATCAATACGGGTTATCCTGCCTAAAAGAAGGACGATATTTTTATCCCTGATCAGGCCCTGTTCCTGAAGTCTCTGAAGTGTTTCAGAAAAGGTCATTCCCTTCTTCACATATACCTCTACAGGTTTTTTTATATTCAGCGGGACAAGGATATTAAGGAATAAATAGATAATAAAGGTTACTATTGAGAGAAGGAAGCCTATGGTAATGGAACTCTTCAGCCTGGTAGACATGTGCATTTATAAGGATAACACAAGAAGAAAGATTGTGTATAAAAGCAGACAGGGGCTTTAACAGCCCCTGCCTGTTTTTCCCTCTCTCATATAACTTTTTAGTACATATCCATTCCGCCGCCAGGGGGCATACCTGAAGGCATCGGAGCTTCCTTCTCAGGGATATCCGTAACCATAACTTCGGTGGTCAGCATAAGGGATGCCACAGAGGCGGCATTCTGTAATGCTGTCCTGGTCACCTTTGTGGGATCGATAATCCCTGCCTCTATCATATCAGTAAACTGCTCACTCTGGGCGTCAAACCCGTAGTTTATGTCTTTTGAATCTTTCACCTTTTCAACGATTATAGCACCCTCCATGCCGGCGTTGACTACAATCTGCTTGATCGGCTCTTCAAGGGCCTTCCTGACTATGCCAACTCCAATCTGCTGGTCACCTTCAAGCTTGAGAGCGTCTATGGCGGGGAGGCATCTCAGCAGTGCCACTCCACCGCCGGGGATGATACCCTCTTCAACCGCTGCCCTTGTTGCATGTAATGCGTCTTCAACCCTGGCCTTCTTCTCCTTCATCTCGGTCTCGGTTGCAGCGCCTACATTGATAACGGCAACACCGCCGGCCAGTTTTGCAAGACGCTCCTGGAGCTTCTCCCTGTCGTAATCTGAAGTGGTCTCTTCCATCTGTGTCTTTATCTGCTTGATGCGGCCCTGGATACTTGAAGTATCTCCTGCACCTTCAACAATGGTGGTGTTTTCCTTGTCAACGGTTATTTTCTTGGCACGGCCAAGGTCGTTGATCTTGACGGCTTCAAGTTTCATGCCGAGGTCTTCCGAGATTACGGTGCCACCTGTAAGAATGGCTATATCCTCAAGCATGGCCTTTCTCCTGTCTCCAAAGCCAGGTGCCTTAACAGCGCAAATCTGCAGGGTGCCGCGGAGCTTGTTGACCACCAGGGTTGCAAGGGCCTCACCATCTACGTCTTCAGCAAGAATAAGTAAGGGCCTGCCCATCTTTGCTATCTGCTCAAGCAGGGGAATCAGATCACGCATGCTTGATACCTTCTTGTCGTGAATCAGGATGTAGGCATCCTCAAGGCTACACTCCATCCTTTCGGGGTCTGTTATAAAATAAGGTGAGACATAACCCCTGTCAAACTGCATACCCTCAACAATATCGAGTGTTGTGGCCATGCTCTTTGCCTCTTCAACGGTTATAACTCCATCCTTGCCCACCTTGTCCATTGCATCGGAAATAAGTTCACCGATTGAAGGGTCACTGTTTGCCGAGATCGTGCCTACCTGGGCTATCTCCTTCTTGTCCTGCACCGGGTTGCTCATCTTCTTCAGCTCATCAACAGCCACTTCAACGGCCTTCTCGATTCCCCTCTTGAGGTCCATGGGGTTTGAACCGGCGGTAACATTCTTCATTCCCTCTCTGTAAAGTGCATAGGCAATGACCGTTGCAGTGGTTGTACCGTCACCTGCAGCGTCAGAGGTCTTTGAAGCTACCTCCCTGACAAGCTGTGCCCCCATATTCTCAAAGGGATCCTTGAGTTCAATCTCCTTTGCCACTGTCACGCCGTCTTTTGTGATAGTGGGTGCGCCAAACTTCCTGTCGATTATTACATTCCTTCCCTTGGGTCCCAGTGTTGCCTTTACTGCATCTGTTAGAAGCGTAACACCTTTAAGAATAGCCTGTCTCGCCTCCTCATTGAAATACAACTGTTTTGCAGCCATACCCTTAATCCTCCTTTAATTTTAGAAAATTCTGTCTGCGTAGTCTCTGGATTGATTAAATCCTGAATCCGGTTATTCAACTATTCCAAGGATATCTTCTTCCTTGATGATCAGGTGCTCCGAACCGTTCATCTTTATCTTTGAGCCTGAGTATCTGTCGAACATCACCTCATCACCAACCTTGACCTCTTTTACCTCGGAACCAACAGCCTCAATCTTCCCCCTCTGGGGTTTCTCCTTTGCAGTTTCAGGCACATAAATGCCTCCTGGAGTCTTCTCAACATCCTCTGTGTAAGAGATAAATACCCGGTCTTTCAATGGCTTGAACTTCATAGACACCTCTCCTTTCTTGATGGTTTTTGGTTTTAGAGGCCTCGCCTCATGTTTGTAATCCAAATGCTTCATCCTGATTTCACAACCATAATGAAGCACTCACTTGTTAGCACTCGCTTCTATTGAGTGCTAATATACTCATTTCAGGACGTAATAGGCAAGGGCGCATAAGGTGAAATATTCCTCTTGAATGGCAAATATCTCAAAATTTCAGAAAAAAGCTCCTGATATCGGATTTTTTAACCTTCCAGTTCTTTTTTCTTCCTTTCTATAAACTCTTCTACCTCCTCCTGGAAAAAGTCACCTTTATCCCTGACTTCCTGAGCTATCCTCATTTGATAAAGTTTAAACCCCTCCGTGAGTTGAGATTTAAAGACCTCCCGGAAGGTCCCTGACCCGATGGCCTCGTTAACCCTCTCGGGATTGTAAATAAAGATGTCGGAAAGGACTGTGCGAATAAATCTCCTCGCCCTCTCAATCCCTTCATCGGGCAATGGTTTTGTCGCAGATGGAGATTCCGGCTTCTCCGTTAATGGTGAGGAGACCTGTTCCTCTGCCGTTGGCTTCTCTTTCTTCAGGTTGTTAATCTTCCTTATAAGGTTTTCCTCAATTTCATCTTCTTCAATATAGTCATCAGCCCCATAAAGTGTGGATGGCGGGCGCTTGTATTTGCTCTTGTCATATACACTGGGCACAAGAATAATCCCTATATCCTCTGTCTCCGGCCTGCCCTTGAGCCTCCGGCATACTTCAAAACCATATATCTTTGGAAGGGCAACGTCAATAACTGCAATGAAGGGGAGTCTGTTCAGGGCCGTGACCATTGCCTCAATACCATCCATAACAGTAATAACATCATACCCCTCTGCGCGAAGGAGTTTTTCAGCCTTTTCCGCAACAGCCTCGTCGGAATGGGCTACCATTACCAGGTTTTTGTTGATTTCCGTTGCCTTTTTCTGCGGCTTCCTGACCAGGAGCACACTGCTGCATCTCGGACAGCGAAACCTGCTACCGGCCGGCGATACCTTTTCATCCGAAATCTTCAATTTTGTCCTGCACTTCGGGCATATTACTACCATGTTTTACCTCCTTCGCAGGAGAAGGACCCTCCTGCAACAAAGCTAATCTCTTCGTTTTTCTTCAGGCAGCCAGAGATATATCGTCAGGAGTCCAAAGAGGAACCCCCCTATGTGGGCAAACCATGCAACTCCTCCCTGTGCCCCCTGTCCTTTACTCATGATGCCGCTGATTACCTGAATAACCCCCCATAACCCTATAACAATAAGGGCCGGGATCCTGACAATCTGGATAAAGAATCCAAAGAATATTAGAGTATGCACTCTTGTCCGGGGATAAAGCAACAGATATGCCCCGAGAATTCCTGATATCGCCCCGCTTGCCCCTATCATCGGAACCTGGGAGGCAGGAGACGCAATAGAATTGGCATAGACAGCAACAACGCCGCTAAGCAAATAGAACAGAAGGAATCTGAAATGTCCAAGCCTGTCTTCAATATTATTCCCGAAAATCCATAGATACAGCATGTTTCCCGAGATATGGAGAAACCCTCCATGCATAAACATGGAGGTGAAGATGGTCAGGACTGCGGGTACCTGCCGGTTGTCACTCATTGAGAGCAGGTTCCGCGGGATGGCGCCGTATTTATAGACCAGTGCTTTCATGTCGGACGCGTAAAAGAGCTCCACGAAAAAAACCAGCACGTTCAGAACTATTATGGTAATCGTGAAAAAAGGAAATGTACGGGTGGGATTTTCGTCCTTAAAGGGAATCATTACTTCTGACCTTTAGCCCGTTGAGACTAAAGAGTGCTGTCAGTACCCCCATACCAACGATCTCTTCCCCCTTTCTCTTTATATGGTTTACTCCACAGGAGGGACTTCCATCTTTCAATATGGCCTCCCTGACATTCATCGTCCTGGCCAGCTTAAGCACCTCGGAGGCGCCTTTAATAAATTGTTCCGTCAGGTCTGCACCATCTTCAGCCAGAACCACGGTATTTCTTGAGAGCACATCATGGCCGTCCCCGTCCTGAATTTCCGTCTTTGGTCTTGGGGTGGGAAGGCCACCGAACTGTTCGGGACAGACGGGGATGGCCATGCCGGCCTTCAGAAGGGCGATTACCCGTTCATCAGCCTGATTACCACCGTCATACCTTGTATTTAAGCCTGCAAGACAGGCGCTTACAATAATCATGCGATAATTATATACTAAATCTATCTGTTTTTCCGGAAACTACTGCGGCCTCAGGACAGGGCATTCAACGGGATTACCACTCATTTGCAACCTGTGAAACACCCGTCCTGTCAAGCAGAGTGATAGCATCGTGTTTGCATGCAACCCTGCATATTCCACATCCGTAACAATTCATCAGATTAACAGAGCATTTTTTCTTTTTTCTGTCATAGGTGATGGCGTCAAAATAACACCTGCCGATGCATTCCTTACAGCCACTGCATTTCAGGGGATCGATTTCCGCAATATACTCACCCTTCCACATGGCCTTGCCGATCCCCAGGTCTACCTGAAACCTGTAGGCCATACAATCCCTGTCACAGTTGCATATGGCGCCGATAAAGGGCGTGTTAAATGTCCAGACACTATGCGCCATGCCTTCAACATCGAGATGTCTTATGGATTCCAGAGCCTCTCCTGTCGACACCCGGTCAAACTCGCTGAAATCAGGCACATCTTTAAATACCGGCGTCAGGTCCATGCCGATACCAAAACAATACCTCCTGTCCTCCCCCCTGGTAACCTTCCGGCACACACAGGGCAGCCTTACAGCGGAATTGAAATTAGCAAGTATGGTTTCAACATCTTCGATGGGGACAATCTGTCCGAAATGGGTCTTTCTCAAGTGTCCTGAAACAAGGGGATAGGCGATAAGCCTGTAAATGCGGGGAAGACGTTTTTTCCACTTATGAGCCCTCTCCACACCCGACTTCATGGAATGAGACAGGTTAGCCAGAAAGTTTTTCAGGTTGTCTTCAGAGTTGACCTGATAAAAGACATCTTCGGTATAATTGGCGATATTTTCATACCACTTTTTACCTTCCCCATGTCTTGTGCAAAATTCACACATACTTAAATCCTCATCTGCGTTTATTGTGATGACCTTAAGTGTAGTTATTATAATATAAAAGACTCCTCAGAAAATATTTCTGAAAAAATTGAAACTGTTTTCATTCTGTGTTATTCTTTATTGTGTTTTAAAATACATGTTTTTGTAACAGGTCACCA
>BTTF01000011.1:0-34625 GCA_036244995.1 bacterium
TAAAAAAGTAAAATAACTGCTATAGGGGAAGTGTCCCAAAAAACTAATGCCGATAATTTTATAGAGGACTGCATATTCCGAATCAACCCGGCCACTGATTCCAATGCAAGGCGGCCACCCATTCCATATGATTTGACGTTTTTATTAACCTTCGTTAAACTATACATGATGAGGAGGATCATATCTTGCTAATTGTATTCCGGATAACTCTTAAAATGACCATCGTAGATACTCTAATGAATTCCAGCCGGGGACTGATTCCATGAGACAGATAAAGGTCTGTCCTGATTGCTCCACCGAGTACTTTGCGCATATCGAGAAGTGCGCCGACTGCGGCACTCTTCTTCTAAGCCCTGAAGAGAACAAGGCGGCTCGTGAGGCAAGGGAGCGGCTCATGGAGCAGAGTGTTCAGAACTCCGTAGCAATCAGGAAGGGAGACCTGAAATGGATTGATGAGCTCTATCATGTTGTTATCGATTCGGGCATCTCATGCACCGTTCATGTTGAGGACACATGTAACAAGGGTTGCTGCGGTGATAACTGGGAGTTGCTGGTCTCTGAGGAGGATTCAGAGCGGGCACAGGAGTGCATTGAGGAATACTTCGCCAAGGCACATCCGGAGATCAGGGAGTCACAGGAACTGGTCAGCGAGGGGAAATGTCCTGCATGCAGTTCTCCCGTGGGCACCAATGCGGTTGAATGCGGTGATTGCGGGTTGACACTGCTCATTGTGGAAGAGCAGGAAAAAGACGAGGATTAGGCTGAGTTTAAGACTTCCGGGGTTCTGCCTGCTCTCTATATAGAGTCTGTGTATAAAGTGCCGTCATTTGTCATTCCCGCAAGTGGAGCGAGTCGGGAATCCTTATTATAGAACGATTCCGGACAAGCCGGAATGACAGAAAAAGACAACTGTTCGACTTTATACACAGACTCTACTTAAATCAGATACGTCTGGAAAGGGTAAGATATCGAAAAACTGATCCCCGCTTTCATGTTAAAATGCCTGTACTTTGAATACAAGGAGCCAGACATCATTATGAAAGCTATAGTTATTAACAGATATGGAAGTGCAGAGGTCCTGGAATACAAAGAAGTTCCGTTACCACAAGTTAAACCCTCTCATCTGCTTGTCAGGATACATGCTACTTCGGTTAATCCTGTTGACTTCAAAATTCGAAGAGGAGAAATCAGATTATTTACCGGCCTTATAAACCCCAGGGTAAGGATTTTGGGTTTTGATGTTGCCGGAGAAGTAGTTGAAGTTGGTAAACGTGTAAAAACCTTCAGGAAAGGTGATCAGGTCTATGCATTCCTGGGCATAAGAGATGGGGGAGCTTATGCTGAATATACTTCAGTACCGGAAAGATCTGTGGCCATAAAACCTGCCAACATGTCATTTGAAGAAGCAGCGGCTGTCCCGTTGGCATCGCTTACAGCGTTACAGGCACTCAGGGATAAAGGAAAAATCTCTGCCGGAAAAAAAGTCCTCATTAATGGCGCCTCCGGAGGAGTTGGAACATTTGCCGTCCAGATAGCCAAGGCATCAGGGGCGGTTGTTGCCGGGGTATGCAGTTCTAAAAATATAGAGTTGGTACAATCTCTGGGTGCAGATAGTGTAATTGATTACACAAAAAAAGATTTTACAGAAGACTCTCGGACATACGATATTATTTATGATGTTGTGGCAAACAAATCATTCTCAACCTGCAAAAAAGTCCTGACCACAAATGGAATTTATATTACAACCATACCTGATCCGAAGACAATTTTTCAAAAACTCCCGACATCCTTATTGCCGGGCAAAAAGTCTACTTTTATTATGGTAAAGGCAAACAGCAATGACCTTGATTTCATCAAAGACCTTATTGAAGCAGGTAAGATAAAGTCCGTAATTGACAAAACTTTTCCGTTATCTCAAGTAGCTGCTGCGCACACATATTGTGAGGCAGGCCATAGCAGAGGGAAAAATGTCATAACAACCCAAATCAGGAGTTAAGTTGGAGAGAGCGCGTTCAGGGTATCTACAAGTAAGTGAAGACAGTTACGGCTTTAACTTGATGACCTCTTCTCTTATCCTGTCGGCAAATGCCTGGTAGGGATCAGGGGCCTCTTTATCCACTGCCGGGACTACAAGCCGCCCGATGTGTATCTCGACATGTGCCGGCTTTGGATACCTGCTGCCCCTTGGCATGGATTGGAAGGTTCCCTTAATATAGACCGGAACAACCGGCACATTGAGTTCAACGGCAAGGGTAGCCATGCCTTTTTTGAATTCCATGACTTCTCCGTTAAAGGTCCTGCCCCCTTCAGGGAATATACAGAGCGCCCTCTTCTGTTTCAGGATATAGGCGCTCACCCTCAGTGCACTCAGGAGTGAGGTGTCCGGGTCAATTGGTATTACATGGGCAAAATGAGCGCCCCATCTCATAAAAGGTCCTTCAAAATATTTACTTGCGCCCTGGAAATAAAGGGATTTAAAGACCCTGAAGGGCAGATTGGCAGCAAGCAGCAAGCTGTCAAGGTAGCTTGCATGATTCGGCGCTATTATAAAGGGCGGCTCGGGTATGTTCTCTATGCCGGTGATCTTTACCCTGAAGTAAATCCTGCTCAGGAGCCTCAGGAATCCGCGCATTATAAAGAGCATTACCTTTTCATATATGCCCTGAAAAAGGAGACCCTCGGCAATCTTCTTCTCCCCCGCCGCTGCATCAAGGAGCCTGACGTCCTCTCCCCTCTTCCGGCCTCCTTCCCTGACGGTCCTTCGCACCTTCTCTATCAACTCCTCAACCGTCTGAACATCAAGGGTGAAATCATCGTAAAGTTTTATGCCGAGATTTCTCTCCAGTGCAACGACCAGCTCGATCCTCTTGAGGCTGTCAAGCCCTATATCCAGCTCCAGGCTGTCTGTTCTTCCCACAGCAATATCCTTCCCCATCACTTCTCTCAATGATGATACAACCTTTGAGGAAATCTCATCCCTAATGAGGGATTCGTCTACTTCCGCCTTCTCTTCCCTTGCCTCTTCCTCCAGGAGTTTCTTCACCATAAACCTCCTCAGTTTGCCAAGAGGCGTGCGCGGCAGGGGAGCTGAATGAAGGACAAACCCTTTCAGCCTCATATGAGGGGGAAGCTTCATCGAGAGGGCGTTTATCTCCCATTTGAGATATTCATAAATATTGCCGACCTTCATCTTCTTTGCCATCTCCATATCAGGCACTACAACCGCAGTCAGCCCGTCACCGGTACCGACTACGCATAGCTCCTTTATCAATTCAATCCCCTGGTAATGCTTCTCCACATCCTCGGGATAGATATTTTTGCCTGAACTTAGCACAATTACTTCCTTTGTCCTGCCGGTAATATAGAGATAGCCATCGCTGTCCAGATAACCAAGGTCTCCGGTATGCAGCCAGCCGTCCCTGATCACCTTTTCCGTCTCCTCAGGGTTTTTATAATATCCCTTCATAACCATCGGCCCCTTTATCAGGACCTCTCCGTCACTGCCTGTTTTTATCTCCACATTGCTGAGAGGTCTGCCCGCAGAGCCGGGCTTTCTCCTGTCCGGAGGGTTGAACGTCACAACAGGGGAGGTCTCGGTGAGACCATAACCCTCAAGCACTGTAAACCCGATTGCCTCCATATCCAGCATAACCCGGGGGTCAAGCTTTGCCCCCCCGGATGCAAAGAATCTGAACTGCCTGCCAAATTTCTCGTGAACAGAAGAGAATATATACCTGCCCGGGTTTATGTTAAACCTTTTCCGTACAAGGGATAAGAGTCTCAGCAGATGAGGGAATACCCTGTTAAGCACGGGGACTTCACTGAATCCCTGAAGAATCCTGTTCCTGAAGAGTTCAAGCAGTTGAGGAACAGCTACAAGGATAGTGCCTCTCCTTTCCCTCACGGCATTGAGAAGTTCAGGCCCCTTCAGCCCCGGCGGATATGTTACCGTTGCCCCTTCAAAGAGTGGCACCAGAAAGGTGGTCATAAATGGATAGGTGTGATGAAGCGGGAGGACAGAGATTATGTTGTCATCATGACTGATTATGCCTGCTTCGATCAGGGCATCTGCATCAGAGCAGAAGTTTCCGTGAGTCAGGACTACACCCTTTGGCTTGCCGGTGGTTCCGGAGGTATATATGATGGAGGCAATATCGTCAGGGGTCAGTGGCGGGGTATTGGGTTCCGGGATTTTGGGTTCCTTTTGGGGTATGGAATCTGTAAATCCCTTTATGTCGAATGTCTCAACAACAAGACCCTCTGATGCCTCCATGACCTTTGTCCCTGTATAATCATCATAAAAGACAAGGGCCACCTCAGCATCAACCATAAGGTTCCTCATCTCCGAAGCAGTGAGCTCAGGGTCAACAGGAACCCCCACGGCACCGGCAGCGGAAAGGGCAAGATAGGAGATGCACCAGTAGGGAGAATTCCTTGCAGACAGAAAGACCCGGTCGCCCTTTTTAATCCCCATTTCTTTCAGTCGCTCAAGCAGAGAGACTGCGTTATGGGCGACATCCCGGTAGGTGAGCTGCTTCCACCCCTCTTTGAAGTAGTGAAAGGCAACCTTTTCAGAAAATCTTTCGGCAGATATAAAAAATCTATCGGGGATACTGCTCATCAAAGTGATTCAGGATGCAGGCCCGGGCCTGAATTTTACATAGTTTTCCCAGCGAAGAAGCAGCTCCCTGGTGGCAAGGAGGTCTCTGGCGCAATACCGGGCTATATCGGTGTAGTGACCTTCCTGAAAAAATCTCTTTACATCCTGCCCTGCAATACCCTCGTCCTTGGGGCTCTTGATCCCGAGGGTCCTGCACCACATATCAAGACTGAACCTCCTCCGTGTAGCGCCGTAAAATGTTAACTGGTCAAGGAGGTCTATATGCGGGCCGTTGTATCTGTTCGGCATCAACTCCCGTGTTGGTCTGAGTTTATGCATTGCAGAGCGTATCAGGATAAACGGACAGTCAAATGTCCTGCCGTTAAAGGTTACAAACTGGCTGTAACTCTTTATAACTTCCCAGAATTTCTCCAGTATGTCTCTTTCAGTACCTGTCTCGTACTGTATGCCGTTGTCCTCAAAGGGGGCAATGTCTTTGCCGGGCGCCTGAAAGTAGAGGACGCCCTTCAGGGTATCCGGGTTCATAAGACCTATTGTGACTATCTCACCTGTGAGTGGATAGAGGCCGAGACTCTCCTTTACTGCCTCCGCATCCTCTTCCGTCTCGGCATACTTCAGGAGATATTCCTGCTGGGACTGGTCCAGGGCATCAAAGTCAGCGCCTATGGTCTCTATATCAAATATTATGCGCGACATTTCACTTGTTGTCCAGAGAACTTTCCCTAAATACCCTCCAGCCCTTCAGTAGGTCTATTGCCTGCTGGAGCTGAACGTCATTTTTCTCATCCACTTGCAGGGGAGCCACCTCTGTCTCCTTCACTTCCTTCTTTGTCTCCTTCTCCTCGGGTCTCTGTTCATTTTTGAGGTGATGCTCCAGGTCCTTCTCCCTGATTACCGGATATGCCTCGCCGTCCACGGGCTTGACCTCGACCACAATATCAGGTTCAATCCCTTCGTTCTGTATGGATATACCCTTAGGGGTATAGTACTTTGCAGTAGTAAGCCTGAGACCGGAGCCGCCACTGAGCGGAATAACACTCTGGACGGAGCCCTTGCCGAAAGTCTTTACGCCAAGCAACACAGCCCGCTTCCAGTCTTTCAGCGCTCCCGCCACTATCTCCGAGGCCGAGGCGCTTCCGTGATTCACCATCACTATCATCGGCAAGTCATAATGTGGATGGTTTCCCGTGGTCATATACTCCGTCTTTTTTACTGAACGCCCTTTTATATACACAACGAGCTTATCCGGCGGAAGGAACTGTTCGGTAACATCCACGGCACTCTTTAACAGACCGCCGGGATTGTTCCTGAGGTCAAGCACCAGGGAGTCTATCTTTTTGTCACTCAGGTTCTTGAGGGCGCTTGCAAGATCCGATGCCGTCCTTTCCTGAAACTGATTGATCTTTATGTACCCTATGCCGTCATCCACTACCCTGTATTTAACGCTCTTTATCTTGATTACAGCCCTTGTTATGGTGAAATCCTTTGGCTCCTTCCACCCTTCCCTGACTATGGTTATGGTCACCGGGGTCCCTTTGGGCCCCCTCATCTTTTTAACGGCTTCAAAAAGGGTCATGTCCCTGGTTGACTCACCCTCCACCTTGATTATTTTGTCACCCGCCTTGATGCCGGCCTTCCATGCCGGGGTATCCTCAATAGGGGCTATAACCGTAAGCATCCCCTTTTTAACACCTATCTGTATACCAAGGCCTCCAAACTCTCCCCGGGTGTCTATCTGCATCTCTTTATACTCATCAGGGGGCATAAAGCCCGAGTGGGGATCAAGGCTCCCCACCATCCCCTTGAGTGCGCCATAAATGAGGTCCTGTGTATTCACCTTTTCAACATAGGAGTTCTTTATAATAGTGAGGGCCTCTGTAAACAGTCTGAGATCCTGATAGTCCTGAGAATCTGCAACCGCACTTTTCATGGGCATTTCGCTGATCAGGAAACCACCTATCACAAGAGAGACAATTACAATCCATCCAAATATAGCCAATCTTCTACGTTTTTTCATATATCTATTCCTCCGGTTAACCTTATTTCCCTTTTTTTAACTTAACCCTTTCGTTTTAACCACTGAAGCGGGTTCAGGGGTTTGCCTTTGTATCTGATCTCAAAATAAAGGCCGGGTGCATTCAGCATACCTGATTCCCCGACCCTGCCGATTAAGGCACCTCTTTTTATTATATCTCCTTTGCTTAAAAAAATCTCGCTCAGGTTTGCATACACTGTGTGATACCCCTCGCCGTGATTTATTATCACGACCTTGCCGTAACCCTTGAACCAGTCGGCGAATACTACTTTTCCTGAATATACGGCCTTAACAGCCCCACCCTCTTTTGCCTTGATATGTATGCCGTTTCTGAAGACCGGGGTCTTGAATTTCGGGTCCCGGTAACTGCCGTAGGGAAGGGCAAGCACGCCCTTAACAGGCCAGGAAAGGGTTTTTTTAGCGCGGGAAAAGCCTGTCTGGAGATACTTTATTTTTTCTGATTCATCAATCAACTTGCGCAACTTCCTTGATGACTCCTTAAGTTCCGCAAGCATTCGCTTGTAAAGGTTCCTCTTCTTCCGGACAGAGGCCAGAAGCCGCTTTTTCTGTTTCTGCTTGTTTCTCAGGACGGTCTTCTTTTTCTCGAGTTGATTTTTCTGGCCCTTGAGCTTCTTCATAAGCGCGTCCAGGTGGTCCTGCCTCTGTTTCAGGCCCTGAATGTTTTTCGAATAATCCTTGAGGAGGGCATATTCATACTCTGCCAGATGCTTCAGATAGTGCCACTTTCTTACCGCCTGAGGGATATCTTTGGCTGTCATTAGTAACATAAGGGGGTCGGTCTTCAATTCAGATGATCCCGGTGTGGTCCCAAAAGAGGAGAGTCCGTACTTCTGCATTCCTACAACCTTTCTCCTGAGCCAGGTTTTCTGCCTGTCAACTTTTTTGGAGATCTTTTTTACCTCACTCCTTACTATCGAGATACTTTTTTCGTTTCGCAGCATCTTCCTTCTTTGAAACCTGAGTTCCCTCTTTATACGGTCAAGCGCCCTGTTGGTTGATTCAATCTCATCGAGTATGGAAACTTCCTTCTTTTTTACCTTCTCAAGCGCCTTTTTCTTCTTCTTTATCTCCTTCTGTATCTTATCGTAGCGGGTTTTAGGGTTTTTTGCTGCCTGGACGTTTGTCAGGCAAAAACCCAGGAAGATAATGCAGACAAGGAATATAGCGGTTTTTTTTAAGCATAGCATAGCGGTCTCAAAGTCATGGGGCTCAGAACTTCAGCCTTCCCAAAGCAATTGTTGATCCAATAATACCCAGAATCGCTCCTCCTGCCGGCAGTGCTGCAACAAGTCCGAGAGGCAGATGCATTACGCCAAGTATGGGGAAATCAGAGGTAACCATTCCATTGATAAACCTGTAAAGGACATAGGTGCCCGTCCCCCCAAGGAGGCCACCGAGAAATCCAAGGGTTCCTCCTTCAATCAGAAAGGGCAGGCGTATAAAACCCTTTGTGGCCCCAAGCAGTTTGAATATCTCTATCTCCTCCTTGCGCCTGTAAAAGAGTATCTTCACCGTACTGTAACAGACAAAGATAATTGCCATGGAAAAGAGCAGGATTATCCCTGCACTTATAGTCTTGACAGCATTGCGGATTGTATAGATTGTACCAAGAAGGTCCTCACCATATACAACGTCGTCAATACCCCTGAGACTTTTAAGTTTTCTGATCAGTCCCTCCACCCTCTTTTTGTCAAAGCCGTTTTTCTTAAGCCTGATCTCTATGGAAGGCAGCAGGGGGTTTTCATCCAGCCCCTCAAGTATATAGGCTGCATCCTTTAACGATGCCCTGAGTTCTATAAGGGCGTCATCTTTTGATATATACTTGATCTTCTCGACTACAGGGTCTTTCCTTAGCCGTGCCTTGAGCTGATTAATTTCACGACTCCCTGTCCCGGGAGAGAGGAAGACCGTAACGGAAAACCGTTCAGGGAGCCTGTTTGTAATGCCTTCAATGTTATAGAGGGAGAAGAATATCAGCCCCAGGACAAAAAGACCCACTCCGATAGTCACAACCGTTAACATATGTATCCACTTTTCAAACCAGAGACTCTTTAAGGCAAGCTTTATCGAATAAATCATTTACCCTTCCTCATCTGCCACAAGGTTGCCGCTGTCAAACCAGAGGACCCTCAGTCCTGTATTCCTGAACAATTCCCTGTTATGGGTTGCGATCAGGATGGTTGTTCCCCTTGCATTAATCTCTTTAAATATCTTCATGATACCGGCTGCATTGTCAGCATCAAGGTTTCCCGTGGGCTCATCAGCAAGTAGCACTGTCGGCTCTCCAACGATTGCCCTGGCTATTGTGATCCTCTGCTGTTCACCTCCGGAGAGGGCAGCAGGAAAATTGTCATTCTTATGTCTCAGCCCCACCAGTTTCAACGCATCCTGCACCCGTCCCTTTATCTCCGCCTCTCCAAAGCCCCTGATCCTGAGCGCAAGCGCGATATTATCATAGACCGTGCGGTTTGCAAGGAGCTTAAAGTCCTGAAACACCACCCCGATATTTCTCCTGAGATAGGGGATGGAGGATTCCCTGAGGGTATCTGTATCCCAGCCGGCTATGCTTATGGTGCCCTCATCAGGCTTCTCGGCAAGGTAGATCAGTTTCAGTAATGTGGATTTGCCGGCGCCGCTTGGACCTGTTATATAAACAAATTCTCCCTTTTCAATGCCAAAGGTGACTTTTCTGAGGGCAGTCATATTGTCGTAAATCCTGGTAACATCCTTAAAGCCAATCATAATTAAACTACTCTCCTTCAAGCAGGGGACACAGATTTTGAAATAACCACAGAGGCATTAAACCACAGAAGCCTTTATAAGAGCATTTTTGTCTTTTGCTATTATAAAGTATTAACGTTTCTTTTGCAATTATTCCCGCTGTCAAGTGTCAAGCCTGCTCTGTATTTTCAACGGATATGAACGGCCTGTTATCCTGCCTGGAAGGAACGGGAAAGCTTTCCGTCCTTCATCAGGGTCTCTTCTGATGAATCCCTGAATATAAGCACTACTGTAGGCCGGAAAAAGACAAAGTCCTGATGAAACGGTGTCTTTACCTTGCCGCCAAAGGAGCTGTTATCTCCAAGTGCAACATGTATGGTGCCAAGGATTTTCTCTGATTCAAGGATGTTGTCCGGCCTCACAGCCCGGTCATTGGTCCCGATGCCGATCTCGGCAATATTTGCATTCTCCCTCCTCTCTGCAATCCGCTCCCTCAGCGTAAATACAAAATCATCACTTCCCTCAACCTCTTCAACATACCCGTTTCTTACCCTGAGCGTGACCGGTGAGGAAAGCCTCCTCGTTGGTGCCCATTCAAGGACGAGCGTTCCCTCTGCCGTGCCCTCGATGGGGGCAAAGTAGACCTCTCCGGCG
Organism: bacterium; assembly: GCA_036244995.1. Lineage (GTDB taxonomy): Bacteria > Nitrospirota > Thermodesulfovibrionia > Thermodesulfovibrionales > JdFR-85 > BMS3Bbin07. The sequence continues at coordinate 10,053 of BTTF01000011.1, forward strand.
GGCAGGTTTCCGAAAGAGCCGGGCTTTTTCAGGTCTCCTGAGTCAGCATGGGCCCTTCGGCCTTTTTTGGAGAGCCTGATTCCTGTTCCGTTGGGAGTGCTGATAACCACCTCTACAGCCCTGTCGACCAATTTTGCCATGGCTTTGGTCCTCTTCCGGAGGGCCTTCCAGTCCACATCCATTGCCCCCTCAAACATCCGGACATCAAACAGCGGCATGCTTGCATATCTTGCACTGCATACACGGGTAAGGAGGTCCCTGAACCTTGTATGGCTTGTGGAGTAGTTTGACAGGGCAATCACTACATCCACTGCCTGCGCACAGTATCTCCTGATTATCTCTTCTGCCTCCTCTATCTTTTCAGGCGAGGCTTTTTTTTGAATTATGGCCCTGAGGAGCTTTTTCCCCTTCAGGGCCTCCACGGCCTTCTCACCAAAGGCCGCCTTCCACAGGCCCTCAGGCGGCTCAACACCGTGTCCGCCCCGTGAGGGATAGCAGTGGAAGATGACCTCACGGGCAAAACCCCGCCCTGTCTCCACCAGCAGCATTGCAATATCCTTTAACCTCAACCACCTCTGCAGGTCCTCATCCGGCACCACGTCTCTTTTAGTGGGCCTGTCGGTAAAGACAAGCACCCGCTCTGTTCTTTTTACCCCAAGATTGGTATGGAATATCTCCCTTACAGCTCCTGTCAACATGAAACACCTCCTTTATTTATTTATCCCGGATCCAGCAAAAAAGCCTCGTGCAAGAGAAGGAAGTGATATGATAGAATCTGAACGGTTTTAATTATCACTTTTGTCTCACCAGGATGGTGAGTAGTGATAATTACCTCGGAGTTCCGGCTGGACGCCGGGACGAGAATGAGTGAAGAGTCTATCATATTGCTTCCAACAACCTTTTATCCCTGACTCCGGATATTATTTACAGTTCCGCTCTTCTTGCCTCTTTAACCCCTGAAATCAATACACACCCAAGGAGTGCAAATACACCGCCAGTCACAAACGCGTACTCATAACCCCACTTCTGCCAGATAAGGCCGAATATAAGGCTTGCGGGCAGGGAGGCGATGCCAACGGCGCCGTTGTAGTAACCAAAAGCCCTCCCCATCAGCCTCTGCGGCACAAGGGAGGCCACCCATGCCCGCTCAACCGGCTCTGTCAGACCAAAATAAACACCATACAGCAGGAATGTCGTGATAAGCATCCCCCTTGTTTCAAAAAAAGCAAACAGCAGATAAATGACGGCATAGTATATCCACCCGGTTATGACCATCGGTTTCCGCCCGACCCTGTCTGATATCCTCCCTCCCAGGAGCGTTGAAAACACCTTTACGGTATGAAAAGCCGACCATAACAATGCAACTCCCGTCCCGTCAACACCTGCATGGTTAAGCCTCAGCAGGAGAAATGCATCAGTTGAATTTCCAAGGGTAAAGATAACAACGGCAAACATAAACAATCTGAAATCCTTAAGACTGCCGTGCCCAGTACCGTGCTCCGGAATCCGAGGGGGTTCCTCCACTTTTTCTCCGCTCTCTGAATCCACAGCACCTGGAGTGGCCCTTACAGGTCTCCTCTCCTTAACAAATATCATGACGATCAGGATAACAACTGCAGCGGGCAGGGCGGACAGGAGAAAGACAGTCCTTATGGAGGCGTCAAACCCCTTAAGCAGGAGGACTGCAACAAGGGGCCCTGCAATCGCACCGGCGTGGTCCATGGCCCTGTGAAACCCGTACGCCCAGCCCCTGAACCTCAAATCAGTGACATCTGCAATCAATGCATCCCTCGGAGATGTCCTGACCCCTTTCCCGATCCTGTCGATAAACCTGATGACAAGCACCAGCGGCCATAGCCTGACAAGCCCGATTACAGGTCTTGCCATGGATGACAATGTGTAGCCCCATACCACGTAGGGCCTCCTCCTGCCGGACCTGTCGGTGAGATAGCCGGAGATAATCTTGAAAACCGAGGCCGTCATCTCTGCAATCCCCTCAATCAGTCCGATGGCAAAGGCCCCGGCACCAAGGACTGTAGTGAGGAACAGGGGCAGGAGCGGATAGATCATCTCACTTGACAGGTCAGTCAGAAAACTAACGGCCCCAAGCGCTATAACCGTGGGTGATATATTTCTGAGTATGGATTTTTTCACAGGGTTACGGGTACGTATGTCCCGGGATTAGCGTTGGAAAATCCGACTTCCGGAAATGCCTCTATCGCTGTCCCGAAGGATGTCCGGTTATTGTTAAGAAATTCCTTTTTATGTTAAGCTTTTTTACCGACATTTACATTATAACCCGACAGCCCGGTTATTACACCAACAGACGGAGGTTTTATATGGTAAAAAATGACAAATGGATAAGGGATATGGCAGGGCAGGGGATGATAGAGCCTTTGGGCAAGAGCCAGGCGGGTGAAGGGGTTATCTCTTTCGGCATAAGCTCCTATGGATACGATATGCGCATATCCGACGAGTTCAAGATATTCACAAATATAAACACCACTGTTATTGACCCCAAGTCCTTTGACCCGGAGACCTTTATTGACTACAAGGGGGCAGAGTGCATTATCCCTCCAAACTCCTTTGTACTGTGCAGGTCCGTGGAATACTTCAGAATTCCACGGGATGTCCTTGTCATCTGCCTTGGAAAATCCACCTATGCGCGGTGCGGCATAGTGGTGAATGTTACCCCGCTTGAGCCGGAATGGGAAGGGCATGTCACCATTGAGATATCCAATACAACACCACTTCCGGCAAAGATATACGCAAACGAAGGGATTGCGCAATTGATATTCCTCGGCGCTGCTGAACCCTGTGAGATATCCTATAAAGACAAGACAGGTAAATATCAGGCCCAGAAGGGTATTACACTTCCTAAAATATAGCGGGCAGCAGGAGCGGGGGGACAGCGTTGACCGGTAACGGTGACGGTTACGAAGCCCGTATCGTGAGGCGTCCGACGGTTATGTGAAAATAACGAATGACGTGACCGACAGACGAAACGGGCATCGTAACCGTATGACGTTACCGTTTTATTTATTATTAAAGGAGGTCCTTTGCCGGCCAGGGAAAGACTGATACTTGCACTTGACGTCAATGACCCCGTGCATGCACTTGATATAGTTGACAGGTTCAGCGAATGGGTCACGACCTTTAAGGTCGGGCTTGAACTCTTTACCTCCGGAGGGTTTGAAATGATGAGGAGGACCGGTGAGGCAGTTGTGGAGACCTGCCTGAAGGAGAACCTGCCAAGGCCGAAGATAATCGCTGTTACGGTGCTGACAAGCATATCACAGGATGAGTTCAAAAAGCAGTTGGGTTATCAGCATGGCATAAGGACCCAGGTAAAACACCTTTCCGCCATGGCCCATCGTGCAGGACTTGACGGTGTGGTTGCATCAGGGCATGAGGTATCTGCAATAAAAAACTCCATCGGGAAGGGTTTTCTTATTATCACTCCCGCCATAAGACCTTCATGGTCACTCCCGGATGACCAGAAGCGGACCATGACGCCAAAAGAGGCTCTCCGCAACGCCGCGGTGCCAGACTATCTCGTGGTCGGGAGGGCTGTGCTCTCACAGAAGGACCCTCAGAAGGCCATTGAGCTTATACTCCTGGAGATTCTTTCTTCCTGACCGGGCTCCGGTTTTCGATAACCGGGGATTAATGGGCCAGGGACTAATGAGTAATGACTATTAGAATACAACCTGCAAAGAAGACGCATCCGTCATCCTCAGGGCAGGAGTCACACTCCCCCCTCTATGTTGAACTGCCCTATAAGCCGCCCGCCTCTGTCTATGAACGGTTCAGGACAGCCGGGACAGCGCTGCTTGAAAGCATCAGAGGGTCTGAGAAGACCGGGAGATACTCCTTTATTGCCATTGACCCTTACCTTGAGTTCAAGGTGAAGGACTCGGTTGTGGAGGTCTCGCGGGTTGGACAAGAAAAAGCGTTGCGGGTTGAGAGGATAAAGGACTGTTGCGGGTTGGGAAAGAAAAGCGTTGCGGGTTTGGAAAAGGACTGTTGCGAGTTAAGAATAAAAAGATGTTGCGGGTTGGGAAAGAAAAACGTTGCGGGTTGTAAAGACCTGAAGATGGTTGATAAAAGACCGCTTGGAAGAGTGAGAGAGCTTCTTCTTTCGTACCCACAGAAGAATGATCCCCGCTTGCCGCCCTTTCAGGGCGGGGCAATCGGCCTGCTCAGCTATGACTTTGTACACTACCTTGAGAGGTTGCCGGGAACGGCAGTAGATGAACTGCAGATACCTGATGCCCATTTCTTTGTCGTTGACCGTCTGTTTGCATTCGACCATATAGAGAGAAAGGCTTATGCCATTGTCTGCCCAGGTGCAAGACGGGCAGGGCTTGGAGTGATGGAGAAGTGGAGAAATGGAGAGGTGGAGAAAAGGCATTCCGATCTCCCCTATCCCGGAATGTATGATGAGGCCGGTGACTCTCTCTGCCGCATGACTGACGAATATAACCATGTCAGGGACGATTCTACGGATGCAGTAATCCCTGCAAGACATGGACGGGCGGATATTGTATATGAGATGAGAAAAAAAGATTATATGGATATGGTGGTCAGGGCAAAGGAATACATCCATGCAGGTGATATTTTTCAGGCAAACCTTTCCCAGAGACTCTCTGCCGACATAAAGACATCCCCCTGGAGGGTTTATTCGATTTTGAGACAGATAAACCCCTCGCCTTTTTCTGCATTCGTGGACTTCGGAGACTACCAGATTGTAAGCTCTTCTCCCGAGAGATTAGTCAGGCTCAGGGACGGCATTGCCGATACAAGACCCATTGCCGGTACAAGGCCCAGGGGCACCACTGCAGCAGAGGACGAGAGACTGAGGGCCGCCCTCCTGCTTAATGAAAAAGAACGGGCGGAACATATAATGCTCATTGACCTCGAAAGAAACGACCTCGGCAGGGTCTGCAGCTACGGCACTGTCAGGGTTGATGAATTGATGACAACTGAGGATTATTCACACGTAATCCATATCGTATCCAATGTAAGGGGCGTCCTCTCAGCAGAAAGGGATGCCTTCAGCCTCCTGAGGGCCACCTTCCCGGGTGGCACAATCACAGGGGTGCCGAAGGTGAGGTGCATGGAGATTATAGATGAACTCGAACCAGTTGTCAGGGGACCCTATACCGGTTCCATTGGCTACATTGGCTTCAGCGGTGATATGGACATGAACATTATTATCAGGACATTTGTGATAAAGGACGGAAGGGCCTATGTCCAGGCCGGGGCCGGGATAGTGGCGGACTCGGTGCCGGAAAGGGAATACTACGAAAGCCTGAAAAAGGCTGAGGCATTGCTCTCGACACTGGAGAGACTTTAACCGAAGAAGAACCACCGCTTCTTTGTCTTTGCATTATCAATTGATGCCTTTATCTCCTGCAGCATTGACATCAGTTTCTCCTGTTTTCCCCGGATATCAGACATTGCCTTGTCAAACTTCTGAACGGCAAGATCATATCTGACTTTTTCCTTGTGTGCATCCCGGCTGTTATCTACGGACTTCTCCACCCGCTCGATCTGCTCTCTGAGTTTACTCAGGGTGGAAGTGATATCCTTGAGGAACGGCGTTATGTCGGGGCCCTTCGGCTCCGCAGGTGCGGGCACTGGAGCAGGATTATAGGCCGGCGGTTCAACTACAGGCTCAAGTAGCGGGTCGACTACAGGTTCAAGCAATGGGTCAACTACAGGCTCAAGTAACGGGTCAACTACAGGCTCAGCCACCGGGGGTGCCGGTAAAGGTTTTTCAGCCCTCGCTGTAAGCTTTACATCAATCCTGTGCTTTCTGGAGATATACTTGAGTATGAGTTTTGTTGCAGTATCAAATGTCTCCCTGACACCCTGACCATCTATTGCAACGGCCTCAAAATAAGGGAAGGAGTCCGGGTTGAGTTCCCTGTTCATATCATCCACCGACATGATATCATCAAGGTCCCTTTTGTTGTACTGAAAGACTACCGGGATATCCGTGGGGTCAAGGTTGTTGGCCAACAGGTTTTCTTTCATATTTGCGAGACTCTCACTGTTCTGTTCCCTCATCATTCTTTGAGAGTCTGCAACCAAAACCACGCCATCCGCCCCTTTCAGCACAAGTTTTCTCGTTGCATTGTACCTCACCTGGCCGGGAACGGTATAGAGCTGAAACCTTATCGAGAAGTCCTTTATCTTGCCCAGCTCTACGGGCATGAAATCAAAAAACAGGGTCCTGTCTGCCTCGGTAGCGAGTGAAAGGAGCTTACCCCTTCTCTCGGGACTCAGTACGGAATGAAGGTTCTGGAGGTTCGTGGTCTTGCCACTAAGCCCCGGTCCATAATAGACAACCTTCAGGGTAATCTCTTTTGTAGCGTAATTAAAAAGTGCCATTATTTACCATTTAAAAACAATGCCGATACTGATAATCCGTGCTTGTCTGTATCCACGAGAATAGTTCCAGAATGTTTTATTAGATTATAGCATAAACACCATTTCTTGTCTGGTACTTTACCTTATACATAGCCTCATCTGCAAGCCGCATGAGGTCTTCCTTTGAGTTTGCAGTTTCCGGGTACGAAGCAACACCAAAACTTGCAGTCAACCTGATACTGTATCCCTCTTTCTTCAAAAAGCCTGTGGATGCAATCGTCTTTCTGAGCCTTTCAGCTATCTGGGCCGCGTATCTGGGAAATGTCTGCGGCAGGACTATCACAAATTCATCGCCTCCGTAACGGGCTACAATATCCACTGACCGGAGCTTTTTCAGCAGGAACTGTCCAACTTCAACCAGGACCTTGCTGCCCACCAGATGACCGTGTCTGTCGTTGACATGTTTGAAGTAGTCAATGTCCATAAAGATAAGGGAGATAGAGGTTTTATAACGCTTGCACCTTGCAATCTCCATATCAAGGGTTCTCTGAAGATACCTTGAATTAAACAACTTTGTGAGGTCATCGGTTATGGCGAGCTCTTCCATCTTCTGACGAATTGTTGTCAGATTGATTGCTGTCGCAACAAGGCCGGAGAGCCTTGTTACAAGTCGCATATCCTCACCGCTAAATCCCCCGGCGTTCCTGCAGTTAATCATCTCCATTACGCCAAGGACCCCGTCATTATCTTCGATAGGAACAGTCATGACAGACCTTGTATTAACTGAGGGGTATCCGTCAATTCCGGAAAGAAACCGTTTGTCCTCAGTAACATCATTAACAATCACGGGCTTTCCCTTTTCAACAACCCATCCTGCAATACCCTCACCGACCTTCAGTCTGCAATTTCCCGACCGTTTGGTCTTTTTAGCAGAGGCCTGCATAACGTATAACTCGTTCCTCTGAACGTCCCTTAACAGTATTACCCAGCCCCTTGCCCCTATCCCGGATTTTATCCTGTTCATTATCCTTGAAAGGACATCATCGAGTTCACCCGAGCCCTTCAGTATATGGCTGATCTCATCAAAAAGATCAGTCAACCTGCTGAGGGTAACGCCTTCCTTTTTCAGAGACAGGTTCTCTGCAATCAGCCCTCTCTCATATTCCAGTCTTTCTATTGACTCTATAATCTCCTTGCATTCAGGATTTATTAATAAATCGGAGAGGGGTCTTTCCTTTATAAAGGAGAGTCTCCTGTTTTTTTTAGCTGACAGGACAACCTTGGGTACCGAGGGGAATGCCTTGTCCAGCTGCTGAAGACCCTTTCTGGTTGTGAGACCTTCGTTAAGAATAATAATATCGGGGGGGAAATCAGGGCTGTCCTGATTTCCCGGGAGTTCCTTTTTCAGGGTTAAATCATTGAAGCCACAATCATGTAATATAGGGGTTGGGTCCTTGGAGGAGGGAGATATAACGAGTATTTTAGGCATTTACTCCACAGCATTTTTTATATTTCCTTCCACTGCCGCAGGGACATGGTTCGTTACGGCCAACCTTCTTCGACTTCTTTACAGGCCGCTGTGTCTCACCATTGCCGCGATTGTATACAAGACTTAACTGGTGTTGCTGCGAGACCTTTGATGCGTCTTCCTCTGATCTCACCTGTACCCTGTAAAGTCTTGTCAGGACCTCGGTCCTTATACGTTCAGTCATGTCTGAAAACATGTCAAATGCTTCACGTTTATATTCAACAAGGGGGTCTTTCTGTCCATAGCCCCGCAGGCCGATACCCTCCTTGAGATAGTCCATGGCCAGGAGATGGTCCTTCCACTGATTATCTACCACCTGGAGCGTTATGATCTTCTCCAGATACCGCATCAGGTCACTCCCTATCTCCTGCTCCTTGTTGTCGTAATATTCCTTCAGTTCACCGATAATCGTCTCTCCAAGTGCCTCAATACCCGATATTTCAGAGGCCTTTTCAGACTTGAGACCAAAGATGCCGTAAATGGAATTGTTCAGTTCCTTAATATCCCAGTATTCCTGGTGACGGTCTTCCGGACAGTACATGACCAGAAGGGAATCAACTATTTCCTCAATCAACTCATCTATCTTGTCTTTGAGAGATTCCGACTCCAGTATCTCTTTTCTGAAGGCATATATCTCTATCCTCTGTTTATTCATCACATCATCATATTCAATGAGATGCTTTCTTATGTCAAAGTTATGAGCCTCCACACGTCTCTGTGCGTTCTCAATTGCCTTGGAAACAACCCTGTTCTCAATCGGTATACTCTCATCCATCCCGAGCCGGTTCATTAACCCTGAAATCCTGTCTGAAGCAAATATACGCATAAGGTCGTCTTCAAGAGCAAGGTAGAACCTTGAGGAACCGGAGTCTCCCTGACGGCCTGAACGTCCCCTGAGCTGATTATCGATCCTCCTTGCTTCATGTCTCTCTGTGCCCAGAATGTGTAATCCTCCGGCCTGCACAACCTTGTCACGGTTCTCCCGGCAGATAACCTCGGCACGCTTTAATGCCTCTTCCTTGTCCTCTTCCCCCGGGTTTTTTTTCTTCCTTAGAAGCTCTTCCACAATGCCTTCCGTGTTGCCTCCAAGTACTATATCCGTTCCCCTGCCTGCCATGTTGGTTGCAATGGTAACGGCACCGGGACTGCCTGCCTGGGATATTATCTGGGCCTCTTTCTCGTGATACTTTGCATTCAAAACAGAATGGGGGATTCCCTTCTTCTTGAGCATCTTGCTGAGCAGTTCGGATTTCGAAATTGATATTGTGCCCACAAGTACGGGCTGGCCTTTTTTGTAACAGTCCTCTATCTCGTTGAGCACTGCATTAAACTTGGCATTTTCCGTCTTGTATATCATGTCGGGATAATCCTTGCGTACCATCGGCTTGTTAGTGGGTATCACCAGTACATCAAGGTCATAGATGTTTGCAAACTCTTCGGCCTCTGTATCCGCTGTACCGGTCATTCCTGCAAGTTTGTTGTACATCCGGAAATAGTTCTGGAAGGTTATGGTTGCAAGGGTCTGATTTTCGCTCTCAATTTTCACACCCTCCTTGGCCTCAATTGCCTGATGAAGTCCGTCCGACCAGCGTCTTCCGGGCATCAGCCTGCCTGTGAATTCATCCACTATGATAATCTGTCCATCGTTGATAACATAATCCACATCAAGCTTGAACAGATGATGGGCCTTAAGGGCCTGCAGTACATGGTGAACAAGTTCTATATTGACGGGGTCAAAAAGATTCTCCACACCAAGGAGCTGCTCGGCCTTTATACTCCCTTCTTCCGTGAGTATGACCGTTTTTGCCTTTTCATCTATTGTGAAGTCAACCTCGTTCTGAAGTTTTGGCGCTATCTGGTCAATCTTGTAATATTTGTCGGTTGATTCTTCCGACGGGCCAGAAATGATAAGTGGTGTCCTTGCCTCATCAATCAGGATGCTGTCCACTTCGTCAACTATTGCATAGTTCAGTTCCCTCTGGCAGTAGTCTCCAATCTCGTACTTCATATTATCCCTGAGGTAATCAAAGCCAAACTCATTGTTTGTTCCATAGGTTATGTCAGCGCCATATGCCTCCTTGCGGGAGCATGACCTGAACCTGTCATGCTGTTTGTCGTCGGAGCGGGACTCGGGGTCAAAAAGAAAAGAGGCATCATGCTGTATAACGCCGACAGAGAGGCCGAGATGATGATATAAAGGACTCATCCACTGGGCATCCCTCTTTGCAAGATAATCATTGACAGTCACCACATGGACGCCTCTTCCGTCAAGGGCATTCAGATAGACAGGCATGGTTGCAACAAGGGTCTTGCCTTCACCTGTCTTCATCTCGGCGATCTTTCCCTCGTGAAGGACTATGGCGCCGATAATCTGAACATCAAAGTGCCTCATATGGAGAAGCCTCCTTGACGTCTCCCTTACGACCGCAAATGCCTCATAGAGGATGTCATCAAGGGGCTCCCCTTTCTCAATCCTCTGCTTAAACTCTTCTGTCTTGTCCCTCAACCGGGTATCTGAGAGCTCAGAGATATCAGGCTCCAGGCTGTTGATACGATCAACCATGGGCCATATCCTCTTGATCTCCCGGTCATTCTTTGTTCCGAATATCTTTTTAAGAATAGCAACCATACTTTAATTTTAAATAATCAGCGAGGTTTTATGCAACAAGGATGGGGGATATTCCGGCCTGCCTTCTGTAATTTCAGAACCTCCTTGCCTCCGCCAACCCTTCCTTCATTATTAATATAAAAACGACTGTCAGACCGGTAAGTGCGCCGAAGATATTTATGAGGCTGAAAGCCAGGAGTACCGTAAGTATAATAAAGATTATCAGGAGCCTGAACATACTGAAAAACAGGAGGTTTCCCATTGCTCCCCGGGCTGCCTCAGGATTCGTCAGGACGAGCGCCTCCCAGTGAAGGCCCTTCAGGTTAACAAGGGCGAGCGCCCCACCAGCCAGAATACTGAGGGGCAGTTTTTTCCATTCTATCAGGGCCGACAGGAGGGACAGGGGGATGAGGACGAGAATCGCCTGCCTATTTATCCTTTTTATCATCTTCACGTTCCATTCTCCTTGCATACCTGAATAGCTCGAGAAACCCCGCAATTATACCCAGAATGAAAAAGGTTATTGTGAGATAGGGAGAGGTTCCAAACAATTTATCAAGACCGTAACCAATGGCAAATCCCACAAAGGTAGCAGCCACGAGATTCAACGGGATTGCGCTTGCGTCCAGGAGCTGCCGCCAGAGTTCCTTGTTACTGTTTTTCCCCATATGTCAACCCCTTATGGCCAAAACGGAACCATGGGGTGGCAGAACTTTTATATTTAAGTCCGTTATCAGGAAGGGTGGTCCGCTCAGTTTACAGGAAACCGGCAGGGTCTTATTCCGGAAAGATAATGACACGTATAAATTTTAAAACAAATACGGTCAAAAAATCTTGAGATGGCAGGTTGTTTCCTGCCATCTCAAGATTTATATTTATTTGTACTTCAGCGAGGGAAGGAGTTTATTAATGCCCCAGAAGAGGATAAAGGGCATAATACCAATGAGAAGTGCACCGAAAAGCCCTTCTTTAAAGGCGTCCAGGGTATTCGGAATAACGGGAATCTTATATTCCATATATCCGGCAAAAGAGAGAGAAAACGCCTGTCCCCCAATCACAACATTCCACCTCATCATGAATACCCCGAATATAACCAGCACAAGGGCCACTGCCGTCCTCTTTATTGTAAGCCGCGGGAGCAGGAGCATAATGAAAGGAACAAGATATCCAAGGGTATACTGAAGGATAAATATGCTGACAAAATCTCTGTCATATATGATTGAACGGAGGATATCCCATGACTTCACGGCAGTATAACCCCTGAATATAAGGTCAAGAATCTCAAGGGTTATCGCAGCTATCATAAAGCCGATGAGATACTTGGAAGTCTTTCTGACAAGGTCAATCTCGGCTCCACCAACATCTGCAGCCGTCACATCCCCGACTCTCCTGGAGGACTTGAGCTTGAATTTTCTCCATTCCATTATCACTATATAGGTCAACATGCAGAGGGCGATACCTGAAACAATGGCAGACATGATAAATATTACGGGCATAAGCGGTGTCATCCATAGTGCGTTTGCCTTAACCGACCCGAAGATGAAGCCTGCATAACCGTGCAGGAAGCAGGCAACAGGTATGCCGATTCCGGCAAGTATCTTTATTGCCTTCTCGTCCTTATGCAGGGCCTTTTCACCGATATCCCAAGCACCGAGGGTAAGGACCGAATACAACAATTGTTTAAGGCTGTTACCAATACCGTCCTTACCCTTTAAGGCAATGGATTGTTCAACAAAAAATTTCCTGTAGACAAACCATATCTCGCTGGCCACAATTATTGAATATGAGAAAAAGACTATGCCGAAAGCCGAGATTGCAGAAGTGAAATGGGGGGTAAAGAAGACCTCCATCCCTCTTTGCGGCTGCTGGAGATGAAACATCAACGGCATGGGCGCTACTATAAGCAGGGCAAAAGAGAAGACAAGGGAGAACTTGGCCATATCCTTAAGGTCTTCCAAACCAAAAACATGGTAGAGAGACGAAAGGACAAAAGCGCCTGCAACCAGTCCCGTCATCAATGGGTACATGACTATCTGGATACTCCAGTAAATATATTCATTCGGATAGACAAAGAGATCTTTTATTGTCCATAAAGCTTCCGGGTACGTCCATGCTTGCGTCATTTTATCACCTCACATTTTCATCCAGGCCAATGTAATAAGCCCGGGGTTTGGTTCCGTATTCACTCTTCAATACTGCTACCCTTTCCGTCATAACCGTCTTTGTAACAGGATCGTTCGGGTCTTTCAGATTGCCTATCTTCCTTGCACCGAACGGACATGCATCCACACAGGCTGTCTTCATGCCTTTACTGATGCGGTGATAACAGAAAGTGCACTTTTCCGCTACCTTGTATACAGGGTGGAAGAACCTTGCCCCATAAGGGCATGCCATAATACAGTATCCACATCCTATACACCACGTCCTGTCGACAAGTACAACCCCGTCTGCTGTCTGATAGGTTGCCCCTACAGGACATACCTGAACGCAGGGTGGATTTTCACACTGATTACAGAGCTTTGGAACAAAATAGGCCTTGGCAACATCCTTTGGCTCTATTGTTTCTCCCCGCACCTTCAGTCCGGTAAAACCATCCCTTCCACCCAGGGGGGTATCTGCAACCATCCGCCCGTCTTTCAGGATCAGATATCTCTCAACCCAGGTCCTTGTGACAGGTGCATCATAGGGGACTTCGTTCTCTATCTTGCATGCCTTCACACAGAATCCGCAGCCAACACACTTATACGTGTCAACCAGGAACCCCCATCTGACATTGGCAGCCTTAATAGCCGCCCTTGCCTCGGCAGGGCTCAGAAACTTGAAGGCACTCAGCGGAAGTGCCGAAGCAACTGCAATTTTAAGTGTGGACATTAAAAAATCTCTTCGCGATATACTCATTACCAACCCTCCATATCTGGTTTATGCGGGTTATGACACATACTGCATTCCATACCTGCGTTATGTTTTTCCGGATTAATACCTTTGATCTTTGCCCTCCGGGTCCCTGGATAAAGGAGCTGGGCATGGCAGCGGATACAGAGCGACCTGTTTTTGTTGACAACAAGCTTTGCGGGATTTTCAGGGTGGTCAATAGCGGGACCATGGCAGTTTTCGCACTGGATTATCCTGTGCTTTGAAGCCATGATGGATTTATACTTGTCTGAATGGCAATCCTTACAGTACTTTCTCGTCCGATATTTCACCTTGAATGCCTTCCACTCAGCCTCATTGCTCTTTCGATGATAGCCGTACATGAATCCTCTTTCCTGAATTCCAAAATCAGGCGGAACAATAAAGTATCTTGCGACAAGGATAAGTGCGATAACCCCTATCACTACCCACAGTGGGCGCAACACATGACTACTCATAAACGTGCCTCCTCTCGTTTAATTTTATGTATTTTATAACCTGAATATTAGAGAAACAACACTGCCTGCTTTATACCTCAGCCTTCGGGGCCGATAAAGCTGAGCGGATCCCTGTATTTATGGCATTGAGTGCAGGTAGTCTTTGCCTGCTTCTTTGTTACCCTCCATGAATGCGGTATATGACAGGTCGTGCATTGAAGCCCCATTGTCTGGACATGCAGTTTGTGTCTGCCTACATTCAGTATCCGGGGATGACAGCTCAGGCATTTCCCATGGCCCGGCATCAGTTTTGTGTGAGGCTTGTGGCACTTGTAACAATAAAACTGCATTGGGGCATCCCTGGGCACATTTATCTTTGGCGCCTTCTCGATCCGCTCTTTACTGGGCTGAAAGAACTGGACATCCATTGTGTCAGCTGCTATCAGTTCTTTTCTTATCGCTTCAGTACCGTGACAGAAAAGACACTTCTTTCGTCCAGGCCTCAGGTCTGCCTGGCGGTCCGTGTGACAATTAAGACATGCCAGCCCTTTCATACCGTGAACCTTTTTACCCTGATGACACCTCACACAGAATGTTGCACCAGGCAGGAACTTGTGAAGTATATATCCATGACACTTGGTACAGGCTATCTCTTCCATAAAATAATGTTTGGCGTGCAGCCTGGAGTGGTTTATTTTTTTGGCATCCGGATACTTCCTGTTTTTCTCCCAATGACACTTCGTACATTTATCCGAAGAAACGATTATCTTGCCATGCCTCGGGGGAACGTTCTTCGGCCTGCGTAGAATAAAAGTAATAAGGAGCCTGTTCTGCTCAGGAATGGTAAGGTGATGACACTCATGACAATTGATCCCGGAATGCTTACTCTTCTTCCAGGCAGTATAGGCGGGTTTCATAAGGTGGCAACTGATACAGAACTTCGGGTTATTCTGGGTAAAATCATAGAACTTGAAGGCTACTACACCACCTCCGATAATTATTACGAGGAGCAACACAGCAATAATTATCTTAGCCTTTAAAGTGAGACTTTCTTTTATCCAACTGAACCACTTCATCACTTTCACCTCATAAGGTCGTTGGTTTCCTGTTAGTGGGTCACCGGCTTTTTATTATTATTTTTTTATTTAGGTTTTAGCCGGCGAACATCACGACAGACGCTATATATCTTTCATCGCCTCGTACGCAGCCCCGATAGTCTTGTCAATATCCCGAGCGGAATGTGCAAGTGAGATAAACCCTGCCTCAAACTGGCTCGGAGCAATATTCACCCCCCTTTCTAACATCCCCCTGAAGAACTTTGCAAAACTTTCGGTATCGGATAGTTTTGCAGTACTGTAATCATGGACATTCCTGTCTGTAAAATACGTACAAAACATGGTTCCGGCCCTGTAAAACCCGGTCTTTACGCCTGCCCGCTTTGAGGCATCCCTGAGACCTTCCTCCAACGCCCGGGCCTTTTCCTCCAGCCTCTCATACACACCTTTTTTAGAGAGCGCCTTCAGTGTCTCTATCCCCGCCGTCATGGCAAGGGGATTACCTGAAAGAGTACCTGCCTGATACACAGGTCCCACCGGTGCAACCTCCGACATAATCTCTGCCTTACCCCCATAGGCACCTACCGGCAGACCGCCGCCTATCACCTTGCCAAGACACGTCATATCAGGCTCTATTCCATAGTATGCCTGGGCTCCTCCATAAGAGACCCTGAAGCCTGTCATAACTTCATCAAAGATAAGAACAATCCCGAATTTTCTTGTAAGCCGCCTTAAACCTTCAAGAAAACCCTTTTTCGGAAGTACACATCCCATATTGCCGACCACGGGCTCAATAATTACACATGCTATATTCTTCCAGTCCTTTTCAATAACACCTTTTAATGTCTTCATGTCATTAAAGGGTACCGTCAGTGTGTTCCTTGCATAAGACCCGGGAACACCCGGACTGTCCGGAACACCAAAAGTGGCTGCACCCGAGCCTGCCTTTACCAAAAGGCCGTCGGCATGGCCGTGATAACATCCCTCAAACTTGATAACCTTGTCCCTTCCCGTAAACCCTCTGGCCAGCCTGATTGCACTCATTGTCGCCTCAGTGCCGGAGTTTACCATTCTTATTTTATCCATGGAGGGATAGGCCTTTAAAACCATCTCGGCAAGCTTTATCTCAAGGGCCGTTGGGGCCCCGTAACTTGTTCCCCGCTCAACCGCTGCCTTCAATGCCCTGACCACTCCAGGGTAAGCATGACCAAGTATCATCGGACCCCAGGAGAGCACGTAATCTATATATACGTTACCATCCACATCATGGAGCTTCGATCCCTTTGCTGAAGCTATGAAGACAGGACTGCCCCCAACAGCCTTAAAAGCCCTGACAGGACTATTGACACCACCGGGGATAAGTTTTTGTGCTTTTTTAAAGAGTTTTTCCGATTTATTTAATTTCTTCATAATTTCTTCACATTTTTCTTTTTTAATAGAAGTATTTTAAGAAGCCTCTTGAAGGCACCTAAATCTATCACAACCATGCTGTTTTTGTCAAAAAAAACCCGCTTAAAAGCTATTTAAATGTCTAATAACCCTATTTATTAAGACCAAGGGGCAAAACATCACACTTCATCGCAAGACAAGAGCGAGATGAACCCGGAATATTTATTAAGATCACTTGTGATCTTAATAAATATTCCGGGTTCATAGTGTTTTTATGCAACACTTAACAGGGGCTCATAACGCATTGATTTTATTAGATGCTGAAATAAATTCAGCATGACAAACTGTGTTGTTTTGTTAGTTTTTAGACAGTCTCCTTTGGTATAATTTAAGTATGAGGCCGAGGCTGTACTTGAAGACCGGCAACAGGGTCAGGCACCTCAGATACGATTCCTGGGGTGAAGGGGTTGTGGTGGAAGAAAGGCATTCATACCTGGAAGGGGGCTTCTGTTTCATAAAGGTCCTTTTTGAGGACGGAGAAGAGCGGTCTTTTATTAATGACCTTGACAACGAATGCTGCTGCTACTACGCAGGGCTAAGACTGAGTTGAAAGCCCTCATGCCCATGAATTTATCTTAAGGGGGGAAGTTGACTTTTATAGATAACCTGCTAATAATCAATTGGTTTTCTTGACAAATATTTCAAAAGATGTTTTAATTATTCAATAATGCATACTCATAACATTATATCTGCAAGGGACACGGCATCCGTGCTCATAGTGGATGATTTACACTCCGACACAGAACTGCTTGATGCGCTTTTTAAATCAGCCGACTTTCGTATCCTTAAATCAACTCATCCGGGAGAGGCAATAGACATCTTCGAAACCTCACAGCCCGACATTGCTGTCATTGATGTTGCAATGCGTGGTATCAACGGCTTCCGGTTATGTCGGATATTCAAGGACATGGCAGGACGAAGGTTCTTTCCCGTCATACTCCTTGCCGCTCACAGAGACAGAGGGAGCAAGATAAAAGGACTTGAGTCAGGAGCCGATGATTTTATCAGGCCTCCTGCACGATATCAGGAAAAAGATGGGAGAGGAGAAACACCTCGGACAATGGGACCCCCGGTTGCTTGAGTATTTTATAGAGATGATGAACCTGACAGGGTATGAGCTGCCGGGACACGGTACCGGAGATGACTTAACATCTGATGAACAAAAGGAACCCTTACTCCTCTGATCAGCTCTATGATGTGGTCTGCACCCCCCTGGGCCACCTCCATCTGACTTATATCCTTAAAGGGAACCGGGCAGAGTCTGTTTATCTTACGGGTGTTAGTTTCAACACACCTGGAAAGAGTTCGGACTCCACTTCACCGCCTTCCTGTCCCAGGACCACCACGGGTACTGCCGCCAGGAAAAGTCCCCTGCCTGAGTATATCAGAGACCAGATGATGAAGTATTTTGAGGGAAAGCTGAGGAAGTTCGATATCCCGTTTATCGTCCCGGGAACGGATTTTGAGAAAAGGGTCTGGCTGACATTGAAGGAAATACCCTATGGACAGACCCGGACATACAAATGGCTTGCAGAGGGGCTTGGCTCTCCCCGGGCTGTAAGGGCGGTCGGCCAGGCCCTCGGCAAAAATCCCCTGCCCATAATTCTTCCCTGCCACAGGGTTATTCAGTCAGACGGCAAATTAGGTGGCTACTCCTCGGGTATCGGGATCAAGAGGAGACTCCTTGATCTTGAATACTACAGCTCACTCTGATTTCTCTGTCCCCAATAGCGATGAGATTGGAATAGAGAGGGATACGGAGTTTTCACTCATTCTCGACAGACATCCTGTCTATCTCCGAGGGAATTGTCACGACTCACCATCCGGGTGAGCCATACGTGATAATTAAATCCGTTCAAACTCTATATCCCTCTCTATTCCTGGAAGTTAACAGGTTTTCTATCGGCAGATTTGATTCAGCCCGGAATTCTTGAATTTTTTCCTTATGTTATGTTAATCTTTATGGCATTATCTGAAGCTTCAGCATTAGATAATATCCTGCAGATTTCTGCAGAAAATCTAAAACACACGCCTTAAAACCTCTCCTGACCGGTTTACGGGACAGACACAAGCGCCCGGAGTTCAGGGGAAGAGGCGGAGGAAAAAAACCAGGAGGAAGGGAAAACTATGGCAGTTGTAACAATGAAAGAGCTGTTAGAGGCCGGTGTTCATTTTGGACACCAGGTCAAGAGATGGAACCCGAAGATGAAACGTTACATCTTTGGTGAAAGAAACGGTATCTATATTATAGACCTCCAGAAAACCATGAAAGGCCTTGAAAACGCTTACAATTTTCTGAAAGGCCTGTCAATGTCCGGTCGGTACGTCCTGTTTGTGGGAACAAAAAAACAGGCACAGGACTCAATCAAGGACGAGACGGAAAGGGCAGGGGCTTTTTATGTAAACCAGAGGTGGCTTGGGGGCATGTTGACCAATTTCACCACAATCAAGAAGAGCATAGAGAAGTTGAAACATATTGAAAAAATGAAGGAAGACGGCACATATGAGGCGCTTACCAAAAAAGAGGTATCAAAGCTGGAAAAGACCCGGACGAAGCTTGAGAAAAACCTGGGGGGCCTTAAAGATATGCAGACCCTCCCCGGGGCCTTGTTTGTTGTTGACCCGAGAAAAGAGAGAATAGCTGTTCAGGAAGCAATAATCCTGAAAATACCCATCGTGGCTATTGTTGATACAAACTGTGACCCTGATGAGATTGACCATGTTATTCCGGGGAATGATGATGCCATAAGGGCAATTAAACTTATCACATCCAAAATGGCTACTGCAATCCTTGAAGGAAAAGATATCCTGAACAAGGAGATAGAGGCAAAGGCTGAAGAGGCCAGGATAAAAGAAAAGATTTCGCAGGAAGAAGCAGATATGGCGGCTGTAAACGAACCGGCAATACCACCGATAGAGGCAGCTCCAAAGACAGAGGAGGTTGCAGAATGACTGTCACTGCTGATATGGTGAAGCGGTTAAGGGAGCAGACAGGAGCCGGAATGATGGACTGTAAAAAGGCCCTTACGGAAAGTAACGGCGACTTTGATAAGGCCATAGATGTATTGAGAAAAAAAGGGCTTGCTGCTGCTGAAAAAAGGGCGGGAAGAAAGGCATCTGAGGGGCTGATACTCTCCTATATACACATGGATAAACTCGGTGTGCTGGTAGAGGTAAACTGTGAGACTGATTTTGTTGCAAGGACCGATGATTTCCGCCGGTTTGTCAAGGATGTTGCAATGCATATAGCTGCTGCAAATCCACGGTACCTTTCAAGAGAGGATATCCCCCAGGATATCATTAAAAGGGAGAAATCCATATACAGGGAGCAGACAAAAGACAGGCCCGGGCATGTTGTAGAGAAAATCGTTGAAGGAAAGCTTGAAAAGTTCTATGCGGAAAATTGCCTGATGGACCAGATATTCGTAAAGGACCCTGATCAGAAGAAGAAGATCAGGGATATAGTGACAGAAATGGTCTCAAAGTTTGGAGAAAACATCATTATAAGACGTTTTACACGCTACCAGCTTGGCGAGGAACTTGAAGATTAAACCCGGGAATAAACCAAAGGTAAAATACGGAAGGGTCCTTCTGAAGTTGAGTGGAGAGGTCCTGATGGGGCAAAGAAGTTATGGTATTGACGCCACCACTGTGGATTTTATGGCCAGCGAGATTAAGGGCATACATAAGCTCGGGATTGAGGTGGCGGTTGTCATTGGCGGGGGCAATATTTTTCGTGGTGTTGAAGGGTCTGTAAAGGGGATGGAGCGCGCAACCGCTGATTATATGGGTATGCTGGCAACGGTAATAAATGCGCTTGCTCTTCAGAATGCCCTGGAGAAGGCAGGAGTTCCTACAAGGGTGCAATCCGCTATTGAAATGAGAGAGCTTGCAGAACCATATATCAGACGCAGGGCCGTCAGGCATCTGGAAAAGGGACGGGTCGTCATCTTTGCCGCTGGTACGGGTAATCCCTACTTTACAACTGATACGGCAGCCTCTCTCAGGGCAATGGAGATTGGAGCTGAAATCATTCTTAAGGCCACAAAGGTTGATGGTGTGTATTCCGCAGACCCCTTCAAGTATCCTGATGCGAAAAAGTTCAAGAAAATCAGCTACATGGACGTACTTAAGAAGGGATTGAATGTAATGGACTCAACCGCCATATCCCTCTGTATGGACAACGCCCTGCCGATTATGGTATTTAATGTAAGGAAGAAGGGTAATATAAAGCGGGTCATGGAGGGGAAAAACATAGGGACCATTGTTGGAATGAGTTAACAAGAACCTTCTGGCAAAAAAAGAATTTCTGCAACTTGCTTGTACATGAATGAACCCTGTGGAGGGATAAGATGGATAGGGAATTGAAGAAAAAAGCAAAAGAGAAGATGGAGAAGGCAATAGAAGTATTCAGGAAAGACCTTGGCTCTATCAGGACAGGCCGTGCCTCCATCTCTCTTCTGGATAATATTTCTGTTGATTATTATGGCACACAGACGCCCCTGAACCAGGTTGCATCCCTCTCTGTGCCCGAACCCCGCGTGATAGTCATTCAACCATGGGAACAGGCGATCATCCCTGTTATTGAGAAAGCCATCCTTCACTCTGACCTCGGGCTTAACCCTTCAAACGACGGCAAGGTCATCAGGATTGCCATTCCCCCGCTGACGGAAGAGCGGCGGAAACAGCTTGTCAAGGTCGTGAGGAAGCGTGCAGAGGAGGCAAGGGTTGCAATAAGAAATATCCGCAGAGAGACCAATGAAGAATTGAAGAAACTTGAGAAAGATAAGCATATCAGTGAGGATGACATCAAGCGGGGGCTTGAAGAGATACAAAAACTTACCGATACCTATATAAAAACAATAGATGAGGTGCTGCAGCATAAGGAAAAGGAGATAATGGAAGTATAGGCAGGCAGAACAAGCTGCTTTTTTCTATTTACTTTCTAAGAGGAGGCACTATGAATGCAAATTTTATGGTAAAAGTTGAAGATGCAAGGCTCCCGGACATACAGAAGGCATTGAAGGCAGCCGGCATAAAGATCAGGAGTATTGTGGAAGTATACAAGGAAGGCGTAGCGGAGAAGAAAGAGGCGGACGATGCCAGGAAAGAAAGCTAAAAGCAAAGAGCCTGAAGAAAGCGAAGAGCAGAGGAAGGAACGGCTGAGGAAGCTGCTCATTGGCAAAAGACAGGAAATTATCAGGGAGGCAAAAAACGAGATCGGAAAATTCATCAGGGGAGACAACAGGCAGCTTGCCGAGACAGCCCTTGATGATGGAGACTGGTCTGTTGTTGATTTAGCCGAAGACCTTAACCTGCAGAAGCTGACGGTTCATAAGCAGACGCTCAACAAGATAGATGAGGCCTTAAGGAAATTGAATGAGGGCACTTACGGGATTTGTGAAGACTGTGGCTCTGAAATCAGCGAGGAGAGGTTAAAGATAATACCCTCTGCAATATACTGTGTTGATTGTATGGAAAAGAGAGAAGAGCTTGAAAAGATCGAGAGAGAAGGGGGGGTCATTTAATAAAAAACCCTTTCGAGAAAAAGCCCTCCGGCAGGGGCGGCAGGACCGGCGAGTCTTCTGTCCCTTGCCTCAAGTATAACCCTTAGTCCTTCCGGACTTATCCTGTTTCTTCCAACCTCGATCAAGGTGCCTGCAATGTTGCGCACCATGTGTCTCAAAAAGGCATTCCCCTTAACAGATACCCGGATAAAGGAACCTGAAAAACCAACAGTCAGAAATTCAATTGTATTCATCTGCTCGACCTTTATATCGTATATCTCCCTTACTGGTGATCTGGCGCCGCAACCGGAGGCCCTGAAAGAGGAAAAGTCATGCCTGCCTATGAAACAGGCTGCCGCCTTGATCATCATTTCACTGTCGAGCCTGTATTTGCAGTAATAACTGTACCTTCCTGTAAAGGGGTTTCTTATCTCTGAGCAATCGATCAGATAGAAATAACTTTTTGCCTTTGCACTGTAGCGCGGGTGAAAATCATCGCCGGCATAATCAGAGGAGATTATCCTTATGTCCCGGGGGAGCATTCCGTTCAGGGCTTTTTGAAAAATCTCGGGCGGATATGGAGATGCAGTGTCAAAGGATGCCACCTGCTGCAGTGCATGAACCCCTGCATCTGTCCGCCCTGCAGAAAGCACCATCGTCTCCTCACCGGTCATCTTTCTCAGCCCTGCCTCGACGACCCCCTGAATAGTGACCCTGTCGGGCTGTACCTGCCAGCCGGAGTAATTTGTACCGTCATACTGCAGGGTTAAATTAATCCTTCTCAATGCCGGGCAACCTCCTCATATGTGATAGCCTTGTTTGAGGCTATCACATATGACCTTTTAAAGGCAAACAGGACTGTTTCCGGAACAGACTCCATAGCCCGGGGTAGAGTTTAAAAAATATGTGTGTATTGGAAATCATGAAAAATTAACATTGCTGTCATATTCCCGTAACTTCGGCAGGGTAAGATTGACACTAAACATAATCGATAAAGGTTTTGAGAGGAGGTGAAGGCAGAAAGGTATAAAGAACGTGGATGTTAAGGTATAAGCCGTTATTCTGAGTTGTACAGAAAGTGCAATTAAAACTGATAACCAGGAGGAGAAAGATGATAGCAACGTTGAAATTCGTGAAGGTCTTTTTTGCTGTACTGGCAATTGCCATAATCGCAAATATCTATATTCCGCATGCTGCTGATGCTGCCGGAATAACCGTCTATAAGCAGGATGATAAATTTGTTAAGCTGGGCGGCAGGATTCAGCTACAATATCACTTTAAAGATCCTGACAGTGGTGATTCCAGTGACAAGGTATTTTTCCGCCGTTTCCGTCCTTACATTGAGGGCAGTCTGCACAAGGACTGGATGGGCAAGTTTCAGTGGGATATGGGCAAGGCCAAAGGTGATAACGAGATTGCAATAAAAGACGCCTACATGCAGTATAAAGGGTTTCACAACTTAAAGGTCTCTATTGGTAACAAGAACTTTCCATTTTCCCGCGAGTTCCTGACCTCCTCCAAAAAGCAACAGCTTGTGGAGCGCACATTTGTAGGTGACCATAATTACGGTACTCCTGACCGTAATGTAGGTCTCCACATTACCGGCCATAATAATGACAAGAAACTGACCTACGGCTTCTCTGTAGCCTCAGCCTCCATTGACCCCGGCGCAAGCAAACTGGATTTTGACACACCTGTTAACAGGGACAAGGATTTCAACGAGGGCTGGATCGTTGGTGGCCGTGTGGACTACCATCCTTTTGGCAATCTGAAGTTTTCACAGGGTGACTTTAAACGCAAGACCAAGGCTACCATCAGTATTGCCGCCTTCACCTGGAACAATGATGGTGATAATAACACCCGCACTACGGACGGTATTGCCGATGATTTTTCCAAACCGGATGTGGATAAGGTGACCGGTTTTGAATTAAGTGGAGCATTCAGAAGCTCAGGACTCTCAGTTGATGCTGAATACAACCTGTTCAAGGCTGATACAGTAGATGCAAATGTTACCGATGGTATATACAAAAACGGCAGCGCTGATCTTAAAAACTACTCCATTGAGGGAGGGTACATGATAGTACCCGGCAAGATCGAGCTTGTTGCAGCTTATCAGGCACAGGATGCTGATAACTACGCAGATGTATGGACACGCACCTCTGTTGGTACCAACTGGTTTATACAAAAACACGATATCAAGATGCAGCTTACGTACAGGATAGGTAAAAACCTGAAGGGCGTTACGGATGATAATGAAAACGAGATGTTCCTGCAGGCACAGTACGTATTTTAAGGATTGCAGAAAATATGGATTTCATTATAATCCTGACGAGTCTGTATAGTACTCATTTCCAACCCTCCTTGGGCAGGGGCTTAGAGCCCCTGCCCATATTTTTTGTATAGGATGCAGTTGAAGAATTCGTGCTTATTAAACCGGCAAATAAAAACAGAGTTTTTAAAAAGCACACACCCCTTAATCCCCTCTTGATAGGGGAAAGCAGAGGATTTACGGATAAGGGGCGGAACGGGAAGAGGGAAAGTTGTGCAAGCTGGTAAATAGCCATGAGAAAGCAGGAATCATGTACTCTCCCCTCTAAAAAGAGGGGGTAGGGGGTGTGTAAAGAGCAGGTTTTCATCTGGTTAACTGTTTGATGTTGCAGACGAACATGTCTCTCTGAATAATTGCCGGGTTAATAAGGTT
>BTTF01000012.1:0-33276 GCA_036244995.1 bacterium
CCGCTACATCGGGAGTCGGGAATTATATCCCTCTTTGATTTCCGACAAGCCGGAATGACGCTTGAGAGTTGACATCACTCTACCCCTTCTATCTTTCATGTCCTGAAGAGTTTGAGCTGTCCTTCAGCAACTATGGTTCCGTCCATCTTTCTTATCACCGCAACCCCTTCGAGCAGCCTTCCCCTGACCGGTTTGGCAGAGGCTTCAATTATACATCGTTCACCTATCATAAGTGGAGTTTTGAACCTGACACATATCTCGACCGTAATGGCCTTGATACCAAGGGAGGATGCCGCCTTTACTGCAGCTTCATCAATGAGGGTTGAAATCAGTCCACCATGGAGAATGTCCCGGTATCCCTGGTGCGTCTTATCAGGAAGGTAGGTAGCGCTTGCATGACCATTTGAGAGCGAGAAATCGAGCCTTAGTCCGGAAGGATTTAACTTTCCACAGACAAAACAGGTGCCGTTGTCAGTAAACTCCATACGTTGTCCTGTTATTGTTTGTCATTGCTTGCAGAATCGGAATATCGGAATAAAGGATGTTCAATAAGGAACACACCCCTTAATCCCCTCTTTTTAGAGGGGAAAGCAGAAAGCATGCACAAGCCCAAAGAGATGCCTTTACTATTTATTCATCATTTCAAGAAACTCCTTGTTGGCCTTGGTGCCTCTGAGCTTGCCCAACAGGAATTCCATGCTCTCCACTGTTCCAAGGGGATTAAGCACCTTCCTGAGTATCCACATCTTGTTAAGCACATCCTTTTCAACCAGTAACTCTTCTTTTCTCGTACCGGAGGCGTTGATGTTAATACTCGGGAATATCCGTTTCTCAACAAGTCTCCTGTCAAGATGGAGCTCCATGTTGCCTGTGCCTTTAAATTCCTCGAAAATGACATCATCCATACGGCTGCCGGTATCAACAAGGGCAGTAGCAATGATTGTGAGGCTGCCTCCGGTCTCAATGTTTCTTGCCGTACCAAAAAAGCGCTTGGGTTTTTGCAGGGCATGGGCATCAAGACCACCGGAGAGGACCTTTCCACTTGCAGGAATGATGGTATTGTATGCCCGGGCAAGCCGGGTTATGCTGTCAAGGAGGATGACGACATCCCTCTTTATCTCAACAAGCCTCTTTGCCCGCTCAATGACCATTTCAGACACCTGCGTATGTCTCTGTGGTGGTTCATCAAAGGTAGAACCTATTATCTCGGCAGTCTCAACCTGCCGTCTCCAGTCCGTTACCTCCTCAGGCCTTTCATCAATAAGAAGAATTATGAGGTGTATCTCCGGCTGATTATGTTTTATTGCCTTGGCAATTGATTGCAGGAGCATGGTCTTACCTGTCCTTGGGGCCGCAACGATCATGCCTCGTTGTCCTTTACCAACAGGTGTGATGAGGTCCATTACCCTTGTGGAATAATCAGTTGAGCTGTGCTCCAGGTTAATCTTCTCAGTAGGGTAGTATGGAACGAGATTATCAAAGAGCGGACGCGTTATATTGTCATCAGGTGGTTCATGGTTAATGGCTTCAACTTTCAGCAGCGCAAAATACCGCTCACTCTCTTTCGGAGGCCGTATCTGTCCGGATACAAGGTCTCCGGTTCGCAGATTAAACCGCCTTATCTGCGATGGGGATACATATATATCGTCAGGGCTTGGCAGGTAACTGTAATCAGGTGAACGCAGAAAACCAAAGCCGTCAGGCAGTATCTCAAGGACACCCTCTGCAAAGAGGTTCCCGGTTTTTTCAGCCTGGGCATGCAATATTGCGTATATAAGTTCCTGTTTCCTCATCCCGGGAACCCCGTCAACACGCAGTTGGCGGGCTACCTGAGAGAGTTCCTCAATGGTCTTTTCTTTTAATTCAGAAATCGAGACATTACTCATGATGTACTCCTTGGAATATCTGTTAAGGTGTCTTTTTTTTCAGATATGAGTTACTAAGAAAGCCTATGGCTTCTTCATTTATTTTTTATAAAAGTGTGAGCTGAAGTTATTTATTTACCTGATTATACCGGCAGGTTTTCAGGGCCTTGAATTTTTTATAAAAGAGGCTGGTATTCGTGATATTCTCAGCCGTTGAGAGCTATCTTTCATTACTCAAGGTCAAGGATAAAAAACGGCATCCTTGTAAGAAAGCTTAACGCAATCAAGATTGCCACCTATTGGGCAAAACCATTAATTGATAAAGGGAAACCTGATCTATGTAACTGAAGAAAATAATTCATTTTCTTTCGGTGTTTTAGGTATGAACAGGAATCTGCATCTCCCTCTCCTTATAATACGGCAGGGACAACGTGTACACAATTTATATCCTGATTGTATCCGGAAGAGACCTTGAATGCAATGCTTCTCTCATACTTCTACTGTATAGAGTACTATAAAGAAAAAACTTTGTCAACTGCGGGATTAAGAAGCCCTTGCAGGGTTGCTTTTGGTATGCTGAAAATAGGAAAATAGAGTAAATCCGGGGTTATGCAGATTACCCTGATAAAACTTGATCCGGGGAGGAGTATAAAATGCTTGACAGGACAAAGGTTGAAGAGGTGATAAACAAAATCAGGCCAACGCTTCAGAGGGATGGGGGAGACGTCGAACTCGTTGAGATTACAGATGA
Organism: bacterium; assembly: GCA_036244995.1. Classification (GTDB taxonomy): domain Bacteria; phylum Nitrospirota; class Thermodesulfovibrionia; order Thermodesulfovibrionales; family JdFR-85; genus BMS3Bbin07. Next base: position 2,617 of record BTTF01000012.1, read on the forward strand.
CAATGTTGTAAAGGTAAGACTCGTTGGCGCCTGCGGTACTTGTCCCATGTCCATAATGACCCTGAAGGGAGGGATTGAAGCTGCAATGAAACAGGATATCCCCGAGGTCAAGGCAGTAGAGGCGGTATAGGGACAGGGAGTTAAAGAATTCCTCTTTAACTCCCGCAGTTTTTCAACTCGTTAATTCGTGCTTAAGCCATTCCAGATATTCCGGGGATCCTTCCATAACGGGAAGTGAAATTATCTCCGGCACGCTATAGGAATGGAGTTCTTTCACCCTCTTTTCAAGTTCAGTGAAAAGCTCCCTTTTTGTCTTTACAATCATAAGGACCTCATGTTCATCCTCTACCTTCCCTTCCCAGCTATAGATTGAACGTATACCCTTTACAATATTTACACACCCTGCAATCCTTTCTTCAACAATAATCCTCGCAATCCTTGCTGCCTCTTCTTCATCAGGTGCTGTAATGAAAACGACTGAATACTCCATAACCTTAACCTCCTTAGCCGGGACCTGCCCGGATATCCTTGATGTCATGGGGATTACCCGCTGTCTTTTCTGCATCCGGGAATCAACGAGTCTCTATTATATCAAATTTTATTTATATCCTTATGGCAGGTCCGGGATCAAGCCGGATGTATACAGACGGCGCAGCCTCTGCTATAATAACCTCTATGAACAAGATTATGACGGTCTGTCCCTACTGCGGCTGCGGCTGCGGCCTCTACCTCCATGTGAAAAACGGGCGGATCACAGGTACATCTCCGAGTAGGGCTCACCCGGTTAACAGGGGGAGTCTGTGTGTTAAGGGCTGGAATGCCCATGAGTTTGCTACCCACCCCGACAGACTGAAATATCCCCTGATAAGAGAAGGGAAAAGCCTTAGAAAGGCCACCTGGGATGAGGCATTGAACCTTGTAGCAGCACGCCTTGGTGAGATAAGGACAAAACACGGGCCTGACTCCATAGGGATTCTAAGTTCAGCAAAGTGTACGAATGAAGAAAATTACCTGATGATGAAGTTTGCAAGGGCCGTGCTTGGTACAAACAACATTGACCACTGTGCCAGGCTCTGTCATTCCTCAACCGTGGGCGGCCTGGCAGCCGCATTCGGCTCCGGGGCGATGACCAACTCCATAAGTGAGATTGCCGATGCAAGCCTCCTCTTCGTGATTGGTTCGAACACTACGGAACAGCACCCGATGATAGGCATGCATATGCTTGAGGCCGTTGACCGGGGGGCCACACTGATAGTTGCAGACCCGAGAAGGACACAGATAGCGGAGTTTGCCCATATCCATCTCAGGCACCGTAGCGGTACCGACGTTGCCCTTCTGATGGGAATAATGAATGCGATAGTGAGCGAGGGGCTTGTGGATGCCGATTTTGTCAGGAGAAGGACCGAGAATTTCGACCCCTTTGAAGAGGAGCTGAAGCGTTATTCACCGGCAACTGTTGAGGGGATTACCGGGGTCAAGGCCAATGATATAAGGCGTGTGGCAAGGGTCTATGCCATGGAAAAACGCTCGATGCTTTTTTACGCAATGGGGATTACACAGCATATAACCGGGGTGGACAATGTAAGGGCCTGTGCCAACCTGGTCATGCTCTCCGGGCATATCGGCCTGCCGATGTCAGGCATCAACCCGCTGAGGGGGCAGAACAATGTGCAGGGGGCCTGTGACATGGGGGCACTGCCTAATGTTTACAGTGGATACCAGAAAGTAACGGACGCGGGGGCAAGAAGGAAGTTCGAAAGGGCGTGGCGCAAAAAACTCCCGGTCAACCCCGGACTGACAATTATGGAGATGATGGAGGCGGCACGTATGGGCGACCTGAAGGCCATGTACGTAATGGGAGAAAACCCCCTGATGTCCGACCCTGACCTTCATCACGTCAGGGAGTCGATGGAGGGGCTTGAATTCCTTGTTGTACAGGATATATTCCCGAATGAGACCTCAGGGCTTGCAGACGTAGTCCTGCCTGCTGCATCCTTTGCCGAGAAGGACGGGACTTTTACAAATACCGAGCGGAGAGTTCAGCTTCTCGGAAGGGCGGCCGGACAAATTGGTGAATCAATGCCTGATGGGGAGATAATTTGTGCTCTTGCAGAAAAGATGGGTTACAGTATGTCTTACAGGGGGGCCTACGAGGTCATGGAAGAAATAGCTCTCCTGACTCCCTCTTATGGCGGGGTACTACACCACAGGCTGTCTGATGGTTTTGGCCTGCAATGGCCCTGCCCTGATATCAACCATCCCGGAACACCCTACCTGCACAGAAAGAAATTTGCCAAAGGGCTGGGTTCGTTCATTACAGTGGATTTCCTGCCGCCTGATGAGCCGCCTGATGAGGCATACCCCTTTCTCCTTACAACCGGACGCCTCTCTTTCCATTATCATACAGGGACAATGTGCCGAAGAACCGCTGTGCTTGAGAGGGAAGAACCCGAATGCCTTGTAGAGATAAACCCTGCTGATGCAGAAAGGCTCGGTATCCGAAAAAAGACAAGGGTGAGGGTGAGTTCAAGGAGGGGCTCGATAGAACCGCGGGCTCTTGTAACCGGGAGAACTCCTGAGGGCACGGTCTTCATCCCGTTTCATTTTATGGAAGCTGCTGCAAATATCCTGACAAACCCTGCCACAGACCCCGGGGCGAAGATACCGGAATACAAGGTGTGTGCAGTAAAGATAGAGAAGACCGAACCATGAAAAACGAATGGATACTTGAGAAGAATCATCTCTCTTACTGGCTGAGACAGTTAAGAAAAGAGCGGGACCTCCTCGGGCCGTTAAGGGAAGAGGGCAGGGAGGATATTGTCTTCAGGACCGTCGAGCAGATTCACGAGGTTGTTCTTGACTCACCTGCCTCGCTGCCTTCACCAAAGGAATTCCTTCTCCCCCAATACAACCCCATGTTCAGGTTAAAAGTTACGAGTGACGAGTTTAATTTACCCTCCAAACCGCAACCCGTATCCCCCAATGTGCACATGAAAGAATTCTACGGGAAAAACAGGATTCTGGACCTGCTGGATAAAAAGAGGCGCATCATCTTCGGTGTCAGGTCCTGCGATATCTCTGCCATCAGGCTCCTGGACAGATTCTTTCTTGAAGGATACAGGGACCCATATTATGAGCAGCGGAGAAAGAACACCCTGTTTATCTCTATTGTCTGCAATAACCCTGATCCGACATGCTTTTGTATCGGGCTTGGAACAGGCCCTTATCTTGAAAAGGGCTTTGACATACAGTTGACCGACCTCGGCAACAGGTACTTTGTTCAGGCGGCCTCGGCTGAAGGGATAAAAACAGTCAAGGGGATGTCCTTTCTGTTCCACAAACCCGGCAAGACGGACTATGATGATCAGTATGAGGTTTTTCTGAGTGCAAAGGCGAGGTTTCAGAAGAGGATAAGCCTTGAGAGTCCACGCCGGATGATCCTTGCCGGAAGGTTAAAGGATGACTTCTGGCAAAAGGTTGCGGGGCGATGTTTTGAGTGCGGCGGCTGTGTTTATGACTGTCCACTCTGTACGTGCTTCACTGTAACCGACAGGACATATCCTGACGGTGTAGAGAGGATAAGGCTGTGGGATACATGTCTGTTTAAGGGTTTTACCCGGATGGCCGGTGGTATAGTGCCGAACGAAAAGAGGGTTCTGAGGACTATGAGGTGGTATTATCACAAGCTTATCCATTATCCGGAGGTGCTGGGCGAATTCGGGTGTGTGGGTTGCGGCAGATGTGCCGTAACGTGTCCCGGAAAGATCGATATGGCAACCATAGCAACAGAGATAAAGGGGCTGGCCCTTAACGGGGAGGAAGAATAACTGACAAATGGTGAATGACAAATGACAAAAGAAAACCCGGGGAATATATATTTACCTGCAAGCGGGAGAATTGAAGAGATTATACCTCAAGGCAGGGATGTGAGCCTCTTCAGGGTGAGGACTCAAATGCCGTTTAACTATGTACCGGGGCAGTTCTTTATGGTTTCGGTATGGAGTGCAGGTGAGGTTCCCATATCCGTGACATCGCTTTCCGGAGAAGGTAATACGGTGGAGCTGTGCATAAGGAGTGCGGGTCTCGTTACCGGGGCCATCCATTCCATGAAAGCCGGAGATACTGTATGGCTGAGAGGCCCCTATGGCAACGGTTTCCCCCTGGATATCTCCGGAGGCATGGATGTTGTTGTGGTTGCAGGCGGGATTGGCATGGCGCCGTTAAGACCGCTTCTCCAGTGGTTTATGAAAAAATCAGCGGATATCGGCCGGGTAACGCTCCTGTATGGGGCAAGAACTCCTGACGATATTGTCTTCAGGGATGAGATGGAGGGCTGGAAGGAGCGGGGCGTAAAGGTGCTTCTTACGGTGGACAGGGCTGATAAAGGCTGGAAGGGCCATGTCGGCATAGTAACAGGTCTCTGGCAGGAGGTGCATTCAGACTTGAAGAAGGCAACAGCCTACATATGCGGCCCTGAGGTGATGATAAAGGCCGTCATGGAAGAGCTCTTCCTCTTTGGAATGCCTGATGAGAGGATAATTACCACCCTTGAAGCGCACATGAAGTGCGGGGTCGGTAAATGTGGTCATTGTTATGCAGGTCCCAGATACATCTGTACAGACGGCCCTGTCTTTTCATACAGGGAGATTAAAGACTATAGCCTGCTGTATCTATCCCGGTAACAATTCAACTTCATACCGGTACCGGGTTGTTTGCGGCTTATACCAGTCAGGGCTGCCGCCATTAACTGGTTCTATTGTGCAGGGGCGCGTTGACATTTAGATTAAAGCCTGATATCCTGAGCATATGCAACAAAAACATGGCAACGGGGGTTTTTACCACCTGGATTTCCCCGGCAATCAGGTGCAGGAAATATATTGAAATGCAAAGCAGACGAAATAAAGTGTACAAAAAACAAAGACCTGAAAAGATAAAGAGTAACAAGTCTGCTGCTGACATTGTCAGGGAATTAAAGGAGAAGAGCTCCCCTGCCAGCAGTTACAGGGAACGTTCACTGAAGATTCACGGGCTTATCTGTGCCAAATGTGCAAGAGAGTTTGATTCCAGGGACAGGCATCTCCTGACCGTCCACCATAAGGATGGAAATCCCGGGAATAATCCTCCAGATGGTTCCAACTGGGAAAATCTCTGTGTTTACTGCCATGAGGACGAACACTCCAGGGGACTGCTTGGTGATTATTTCAGTGATAAGGGATAGGCCGGAACCGGCTTTATCAAAAAAGCATATTCTGTCCCATGATCTCTTCCCTCTCGACCTTCTCAAAAATCCTTATTTTCCCGAATTCACCATCAAATCCGGGAGCAATATAAACATCTCCCGAGCGTACTCTTGAGATTGCCTCCCGAAGAAGGGGTGAGCCGGCCGCCTCAATATCCTCAAGAGATGTCTCCATCAGTATCCTGAATTCATTGCCGAGGCTTTCCAGGATGCTGAAATATTCGTTATTTACCCTCTTGCTGTTAACGCCGACCTTTACGGTCTCGGATATAATCTCCGGCAGGGGGATGATGGAATGGAATCCCGGTGAGCCTGACAGACCAACGCCGTCTTCCCGGTCTGCAAGCTTTTCGACCCTGTGCATTACCCCCACAGTCACCCTTTTACCACATACAGGACAGAGATGGTCATACTTTATTGTCTCCTTTGGGGAGAGACTCACACGGCATACCCTGTGACCGTCATAATGATATTTTCCCTCTTCGGGAAAGAACTCTATGGTCCCGGAAAAACCCTTTTTTGTTCTGATAGCTTCCAGTATGGAGTTGTAAGAGATATCTGTATCAAAGATATTGGCCTCACGGCCAATCTTCCTTGGTGAATGGGCATCGGAGTTGGATATGAGGGTTATCCCGTCAAGCTGTGAAAGCCGACGGTTCATCCGGGGGTCTGAGGAAAGCCCTGTCTCTATGGCGTGAATATGCGGGGTCAACTCCTCAAAGCATTCTTCGAGAGAGTCAAAGCCGGACATTGCGCCGAAGACAGAAAAGTGAGGGGTCCATGCGTGGGCAGGTACGAGCATGGCATCGGCGGATGCATCCATTACGATTTTCAGGAGTTTCCTTGCATCCAGCCCGAGTATCGGCCTTCCGTCGGCATTGAGGTTTCCTATCTTTGACAGGGTGGTGTTTATCCTTGCTGCAGCAGTAAAGTCAGGAACAAATATAATGGAATGTATCTTCCGTGTCCTGCCGCCTTTACTGTAAATGCAGCTTATCTCGGCAGAGAGGAGGAAAAAGAGGTCTGCCCTGCAGGAGTCGGGAACGTCATCCGTCTTAAACCCCTCTTTCAGCCTGAAGAGGCCGTTTCCTGCCGGTTCAAGCTTCTCCTTCAGCTCTTTAAGCCAGTTGGGATGCGTAAAGTCACCTGTGCCGATAACGTTGATACCCTTTAATTGTGCCCATCTCCATAGGCTCTCAGGGGACATCTCCCTGCTGGTTGCCCTTGAATACTTTGAATGAATATGCAGGTCTGCAACAAAACGCATCTGAAATTATAACATGAATGCCGGGGGGATTTTGCCTGGAAAAACCTCCGGGGGTTCCGGATTTCACGAAAGTGTACGTGGAATGACAAACTATTTTACTATCGGGGGAAACAAAGTATCCACTACATATGAATCTGCAGGCCTGCCCCTTCCTGCATACTAAATCCTGCAGGGGGCAGACCCGTTCAGACTCCGCATTCAGTCTTTTTCCTGTTTTATATACTTTTCAGGATTCTTTTCAAACTCTGCCTGGCACAAAGGGCAGCACAGATAATATTTTTTCCCCCCATGCTCGATTGTAATGTGGGCCTTGTTGGGGTTCATCTTCCTTCCACAAACCGGGTCTCTATGCATAATACTACCTCCTTCATTTAGTTACTCTTCAACAATGAGTTTACCTCTGATCATACCCATCTGACAGGAAAAGTCGTACTCTCCGGGCTTCTCCGGCAATAACTCTACTGCTACCTCCTTATAGGGAGGGAGTTTTGCAGACTTGTTAAAAGCCCCGAAGACAACCATCTCCGTGCAGGATGCCTCTTCTTCCCGTGTAAACAGTAGTCTGAGGGGTTTCCCTGCCTTTGCAACGATTAAGTCCGGGGTGTATCCTCCTTTCACTTTTATGATTACTTCCTGAATACCTGATGATACGGCTGCCCTGTACTCCTTCTTCCTGGAAAACAGAAAGAACCAGATGACCCACCATATAGTGAAAATACCTGCTACTGTTACGATTATTTTATCCATCTCTACCAGTCACCCTCAAAAATCTGAGCCGGTTAGCATTACTCACAACAGTCAGAGAACTCATGGCCATGGCTGCACCTGCAAGGATGGGGTTCATGGTAATACCCCACAGGGGGTAAAGAATACCCGCAGCTACGGGAATGAGAGCGGTGTTGTAGAAAAAGGCACCAAAGAGGTTTTCCCTGACGTTCTTCATCGTGGCCTTTGAGATACTGAATGCCGCCTGTATTCCCAGGAGCGAGCCCTTGATAAGGGTTATGTCTGATGCCTCTATGGCCACATCAGTACCGGTACCGATTGCCATTCCCACATCTGCGCGCGCAAGTGCCGGGGCATCATTGATCCCGTCACCTACAAAGGCAACCTTTCTGCCTTCCAGTTGCAGTTTCTGTACCTCCCTTGCCTTGTCTTCCGGCAGGACCTCTGCAAGCACCCGCTCAATCCCCACCCTCTTGGCTATGGCCTTTGCGGTCCTCCTGTTGTCACCTGTGATCATCACTACATCCACACCCAGTCCCTTCAACCCCTTTATCGCCTCAATCGAATCCTCCTTCAGGGGATCAGAGACCGCTATGACGCCGGCAGCCTTGCCGTCAATGGAAATAAATATCGGGGTTTTTCCTTCATCGGCAAGTGTATGTGAATCTTTTTCAAGAACACCAAGGTCTGCCCCTATCCTGTCCATGAGTTTTCTGTTGCCAAGGTTTATCCGGTGCCCGTCCACAATGCCTTCTACCCCGTGTCCGGGTATGGCCTTGAAATCCTCCGGATCAGATGGGACAATGTCCCGGCTCCTGGCTCCCTGCAGTATTGCCTCTGCCAGCGGATGCTCGGAGTTCTTCTCCAGGGCTGCTGCAAACCTGACAACGTCCTTCTCATTGCCTTCTCCGGCAACTATCACATCCGTCAGTGCCGGCTTTCCGATGGTGATGGTGCCTGTCTTGTCAAGTACCACGGTATCAACTGCGGATGCAACCTGTATGGCCTCACCGTTTCTTATCAGGATTCCGTTCTCTGCGGCCTTTCCAACTCCTATCATCAACGAAGTCGGTGTTGCAAGACCGAGTGCGCATGGACATGCCACTATCAATGTAGTCACCGCACCAAGCAATGCCAGGATGATGCGTGGTTCTGGGCCAAGGTCATACCACAAGACAAAACTCGTCACTGCTATGACCATAACAGCGGGTACAAAGTATCCACTGACTGTATCGGCCAGTTTCTGTATGGGGGCCTTGGAGCCTTGTGCCTCCTGCACCATCTTGATAATCTGGGCAAGGGCCGTGTCTTTCCCGACCTTGGTGGCCTTAAACTTAAAGGCACCGGTCTTGTTTATTGTTCCGCCTATAACCTCATCCCCCTCCTGCTTTTCCGCAGGTAAGGGCTCCCCTGTAAGCATGGATTCATCCACGCTTGAACGTCCCTCGACAAGCACTCCGTCTACGGGTATCTTCTCCCCGGGACGTACTATCACCTTGTCACCAACCAGGACTTCCTCTATCGGAATGTCCACCTCATTGCCGTTCCTTACTACCCGTGCGGTCTTGGCCTGAAGCCCCATCAATTTCTTTATGGCCTCTGATGTCCTGCCCTTGGCCCTCAGCTCCAATGCCTGGCCCAGCACTACGAGGGCGATAACCACGGAGACAACGTCAAAATAAGGCTCACGGGCGTTCTCGGGAAAGAGCTCGGGAAACAGGACTACCACAGTCGAAAAGAGCCATGCCATCCCTGTGCCGAGAGCGATTAATGTATTCATGTCAGCAGCGCGGTGTCTGAAGGCTGCAACCGCACCCTTGAAAAAACTGCTCCCGGAATAGACAAGCGCAGGCACGGTAAGGATACTCGCACCTATCCAGAGCAGTCGCAACGTATCCATGTCCATATCCTTGAGCCCCGGGAAGAATTTCGGGTAGCTGACCACAATTACGGGCAGGGATATGATGGCGGCAACTATAAATCTCCTCATAAGTAACCTGTATTCCCGCACTTTTGAGTTCTCCTCCCTGGATTGAGACTCTTCAGTGCCCGTTTTGTATCCGGCGGATTCTATAGTTTTTTTCAGCGATTTCAGGTCTGTCATTGAAGACAGATATTCAATAACCGCACTTTCGGAGCCGAGGTTTACCTCTGCCCAAATGACCCCGGGCGACCCCTTTAAGGCATCCTCGACCTTCCTGACACAGGAGGCACACGTCATCTCCCTGATTTTCAGAGTGACCTTTTCCGAGCTGACATCATACCCGCTATCCTTGATTACCCTGATGATCTGCCCCACACGGACACGGGTGGGATCATATGAGACAAATGCCTTTTTAGAGACAAAATTGAGATTCGCCTGACTGACGCCGTTTGTAGAGGCCAGCACCTTTGTTATCGTTGCCGTACAGGAGGCACACGTCATTCCTGCTATAGGCAGCTCGATCCTGACCTCTCCTTTATTTTCTCCGCTTACCCCGGTTGTAGCTGACGGGATAAGCGCCTGCTGTTTAATCATCTCTGCGTGACAAAGCATTATCCATTCTGCCCTCCTGCACCCCACCGGCGGTTAATAAAATTATAAACCGGCACAAAGACAACCCCGGTATATATTCCATAAAGAAAACTCTCAGCAAAACCCAGAAGGAACCCGCCAAAAGTCAGCCACTTGAAGGCAGGAAGCATCGCCTCAAGAAACATCGCCATCCCGTGCAGACTTTTGGGGACTATCAATCCGTAAAGGACACAGAGAGTGAATGAAATTGCCGTAAAGATACCCAAAGACCAGCTGACCACTCTTATATTTAATGGCATCCTCCACCCCCTTCTTTTTTTGCCTGTGAACCTTCTGCATGTCCCTTGTGCTCATCCCCCTCTTTTTTCCCTCCATGACCTCCATGGCCCCCATGGGCACCTCCGTGACCAAAAAGGTGTATTCCGATAAATACCGCAAAAAGTATTATCCAGAACCAGTTTGCTCTAAACCATTCCATCGCTTACCCTCCTTCATTCCACCTTTCCATCTCTACAAGGGAAAACCAACCTTTTGGATCAGAAAACCATTTAGTAACATTCAAGCCGGCATTAAAGGCCATCCGGTCCACGCTGCCTTTAGTGAATTTTCTGCAAACCTCGGTGAGAATGCGTTCACCCTGCTCCAACTTAACCGTTAATCCCAGGGAACTTATCTCTGCAGCTACATCAACGCTAGCCTGCAAATACATCTCCATCCGTTCTTTTTCTGCATTAAAGACGGCTCGGTGATCAAAATGGTCTAAATCGAAATCAGCGTCCAGCGCCCTGTTTAAAACATTTAGAATATTTTTGTTGAATTCAGCCGTAATCCCCGAGGAGTCGTTATAGGCGCGTTCCAGTATATCCCGTGGCTTCAGCATATCAATACCGAGCAGAAGACGGTCTCCCGTTCTCATGGAACCTGCAACACTTTTTAAGAAAAGGGCTCTCTCGTCTTCTTTAAAATTCCCCAGGGTACTGCCGAAAAAGACGAACAGTTTTTCCCGGTCACACGGTATCATCTCCATATGTCTGGTAAAATCAGCAACTATTCCAAGCAGATTCAGCCCGGGATACATCCTCAGCAATTCTTCCGATGAGGCCTCCAGTGCTGCCTCACTGACATCTACCGGTATATACCGTATGTTTGATAATTTGTTCTTTGGGACAATATCCAGAAGGGTCCTGATCTTCCAGTTTGCACCTGCGCCCAACTCAACAATATCACCATCCGTGAAATAATGCATTATAGACGGAGCAGCATGACTTAATATGGACAGCTCCGTACGTGTTGGATAGTATTCGGGCAAACAGCAAATCTTCTCAAAGAGGGCCGATCCCCGGGCATCGTAAAAGTATTTGCTGGGAATAAACTTTTGTGATGCTGTCAAGCCGGACAGGACATCCTCTTTTATGTCGTCATGATATGTAGTATTTACATAGTTTATAGTTTCCATTATGGACACACCTTTTTTGTTCCGCACCTGCACCACACACATGTACAGTTTTCACGGTTGCAGCTCAGGTCCCTGACCCTGCTTTCATATCCCCTTTTTGCAAGGGGAAGCAGAAGATTCTTTAAAAAAGAAGGGTTATAATGTTTTCTGAGAATTCTGGCAGGATCACCCCTGCCAAAACATTTAATCAGATACCTGTAGCCGGCATGGCCAATCCTTTCAAAAAGATAGCGGTTAACAAGAGAGGTTTCAAGCATAGGCCTTAGTTCCCTTTGCCAAAGCACATCATAATCTGAATCTTCTATAAAGCTTTTTGCAGCTATATAGCCTGACAACATCGAGTATCTCATCCCAAACCCCCAGAGACAGTCCTGAAAACCTGCCGCTTCACCAATATAGAGTTTTCCATTGCGTGTCTGCTTGTCACGAATGAAGAAGTTTCCGTAACCTCCGAACTTTTTCCTGTTTTTGATATCCAGGTCCATCTTGTCTCCGAAAAAAGACAGCATCTTTTCAAAGTAATCATCTGCCTTTTTGAACTCTCTGTAAAGGACAGTGGCCATTGTCGCATACCCCTGCTTTACAAGAAGGTATGCATAGCCCTTTGGGGCTATATTGTCATCAAGTACCACAACAGCCTTATCCTGCATCTTCGTGTTAAAGGTTATGCCCACGGCAACGGCATCAGCCCCCTTGGGTCCGGTTCCCACGATGGCCTTTCCTTCAAGGTTATCAAGGCGGTGGTTAAATATAATCTCTACTCCCAGAGATAATGCCTGTTCCTTTAATCCCCAGTCCAGGGTTCCGGGCATACTGCCTCTTCTGACAAGATAAAAGATTGGCCTGCCGGATTTTACTTCAACGGGTTTCATTTCAGGCGCATATACTGTTCCCTCGTAATAGGGCATCCAGAGGAAATTTATCCCGATTCCAATCTCCCCGAGTATTTCCGTAACGTTTTTTTCGGAACTCCAGTTTTCAACACCCTGAAAATCCCCGCTCAAACGGTGTCCGACATCCGGAGACATCTCAAAGACCTTCACAGCAAACCCGTGCCTGCGAAGGACTATCGCTGCCACCAGGGATCCGGGACCGGCACCGATGATGTTTACAGTGTCTTTATCCGTCATCCTGACAACCCCGAATCGTTCACCTCGAAATCCCTGATAAATGATGCCGTCTCCTCCGGCAGCGCAATGTTGATATATATGCCTGAACCCAGCTCAAACCCTGCTGCCAGGGTAAGGCGCGGGATTATCTGAATGTGCCAGAGAAAATACGACTTATGTTCGTCATCCACAGGGGCCGTATGGATAACCATGTTATAATCCGGATTTTCAAGGCTGACATACAGTTTCAGCAGGACGTCTTTCAGTACCCCTGAGAGGTCTTTGATTTCCTCGTCCGAGGTATTCCCGAAAGATGAGTTATGCACCTTGGGCATAAGCCATGTTTCAAAAGGATAACGTGATGCAAAAGGGTGTACTACAACAAAATAATCCGTCTCAGCCACAATCCTTTCCGACGCCTCAAGCTCATTCTCCCGGAGATCGCAATAGAGGCAACGACCTGTGTTGTCATAATGCTGTATGGCTATCTCATACCGCCTGCGAACAAACGGCGGCACTATCGGGGATGCGACAACCTGGGAATGCGGATGTTCAAGAGATGTTCCCGCCCCCCGTCCGTAGTTTTTAAGGATAATAACCGTTCTGATAGCAGGATCTTTTTTTAAGGCATGGTATCTGTCCCTGTATACCCTGATGAGTCCCTCAACTTCCGTATCATTCATGAAAGGGATAAATTTGTCATGCCGGGGTGTTTCGATAATGACCTCATGGTTGCCGTATCCAGGGCTCTTTCTGAAAAGCCCCCATTCCTCTCTTTCGGCATTACCCTCAGGCGTTAATGCTGCAAATTTGTTTGGTACAACACGTGTTTTCCACTTGCCGGGTTCTCCATAAACAGCCTTTGCTTCAGGCGTCCTGTGTTCATTCCCCGGACAAAATGGACAGCTCTCGCTGTGAGCCGGAAAGTAAGGCCTGGTAATGTTATCTTTCTTAAACTCAAGGGGCCGCTTTGCCCGTTCTTTCGCTATAATCACCCAGTCATTGGTAGTCGGGTCCTGCCGTAGTTCTGACATAAGAGTATCTCCTTGGTTGTCTCCCTTTGCTTTTACCTGCCATTGGCAGGGTATAGGTATACATCATAATATGAAAGCCCTGCATCCACTTCAGACCACCTTCCTGAGGTCCAGTATGTACTGTCTTGTTGCAAGGGCCGCCTTTGCCCCTTCACCGGAAGCGATAATTATCCGCTTGCCAAAGGCACTTGTAATATCTCCGGCTGCAAATATCCCCGGACAGGAAGTTGAACAATCAGGGTTTATTACAATTTCGCTCCTGTTGTTAAGTTCAACAAGATCTGAGACTATTGAGGAATTTGGTTGCAACCCTATAGCGATGAATACGCCCTTAACAGGCAGGTTAACCGTTTCCTTCTCGGCTATCTTTCTGATCGTTATGTTGGAGAGTGTCTTCTTGCCTGAAAATTCAACAACCTTGTATCCCTCGTAATAACGGACAGGGTAAATGGCGGAGGAAGGTCCCTTTTTATGAGCGTTTCTGTAACGGTTAATCCTTTCGATTATTACCGGGTCTGCCAAGAGCTTGGTATCGGAAATAATGTATATATTCCTGGCAACTGTATGCAGGTTCTCAACGATCTGCATTGCTGAATTTCCCCCACCAATTACTGCCACGTCTTCTCCCTGCACAAGTGAGATATCCTGAACGTTCCCGTAAAAGACGCCTTTTCTCTGAAACTCCTCCTCGCCCGGGACTTTCAGCCTCCTTCTTGTCATCCCTGTAGCAATGAGCAGGGTTTTTGTGAAATAATGCTTGAGCTCTGATGTAGTAACTTTAAATCCACCTTCAACAGGCTCAATTACCTCGACGTCACTCATGAGATGGTCAATATAGTGGGAATCGATAAGTTGATACCGGAACTTTTTTATAAGCTCAGGCCCTGTTATGAAGTCAAAACCCATATAATTTTCAATCTTTGTGCTGTCAATGGCCTGCCCGCCAAGGTCCCTGGTGATAAGAAATGCCTCCATCCTGAGTGTTGCTGCATATACTGCCGCAGTCAGGCCCGCCGGCCCGCCACCAATAATTATGAGGTCATAGGATGTACGTGGAAGCTTGCAAACCCTTTCATTCAGAAACTTCTCCCTGCACCCTTCAGAACAGAAATAGAAAATCTCACCGTCACATTCCGTTGTAATGGCATTCTTTACATTTGCATTGACGTCCATATTACATATGGGATCTTTTTTAATCTTATCTGCTTTCATTTACTCTTCCTCCTTTTTTTTCAGCCTGTAATATAGAATTACCTGTAATGCTGCATAAGGTTACAGGATATATTACAGTATATAGAATACGGGTGAAGTTTGAACATAGTATGAAGAGAAGATGATGTTTTTGTGAAGACATGGGGGGTATAAATTCGTTTTGAATGGATGAGGCCAAGCTTTCAGTTTCAAATCACTTTTTTCTGAACGCCTCATAAAAGGGGTTATTTGAAAACCGGCGCGGAGTTTTTTCCTTCTTGTCACGTTTTATCACGGCCTTCGGAGCTGCCTTTACCTCTTGTTTTTCACGCAAAGCTTTTGTCCCGGACTCTCCGTTCTTCATCGAGAGGGAAATCCGTTTTCGCTGCAGGTCTACATCCAGCACTGTAACAGTAACCTTCTGATGGACCTTCACTACATCCCCCGGGGTTTTCACAAATCTGTCGGCAAGTTCGCTGATATGGACAAGTCCGTCCTGGTGAACCCCTATATCCACGAAACACCCGAAGGCGGTGATATTGGTAACTATTCCGGGAAGTTTCATCCCGGGCTTTACGTCTTCAATCTTCTCCACACCTTCGGCAAACCTGAAGGACTCGAACTGCTCCCTGGGATCCCGTCCCGGTTTGGCCAGCTCTTCCATGATGTCTACCAGTGTCGGCATGCCCACCTTGTCAGTCACATAGAGCGAAAGGTCGATCTTTTTCCTGAGCCCCTCGTCCTTCATCAGGTCGGTTACCGAGCAACCCAGGTCCCGGGCCATGGCGTCAACAATATGATAGCTTTCGGGATGAACCGCGGAAGCGTCAAGAGGGTTTTTGCCGTCCCGTATGCGGAGGAATCCTGCCGCCTGCTCAAAGGCCTTTGGCCCAAGGCGGGGGACCTTCACAAGTTCATTCCGTGACCTGAATGGTCCGTATTCGTTCCTGTAATCCACAATGCCCTTTGCAAGCTGTGGTCCCAGCCCCGATACATAGGTGAGAAGCTGTTTGCTTGCCGTGTTCACCTCTACCCCCACCCGGTTGACACAGCTGACAACCACATCATCAAGGCTTTTCTTCAGGGCAGTCTGGTCCACATCATGCTGATATTGACCGACCCCTATGGATTTGGCATCTATCTTCACCAGTTCGGCAAGGGGATCCATAAGCCGCCGTCCAATCGAGACCGAACCGCGGACGGTCACATCATGGTCTGGAAATTCTTCCCGTGCCACCTCTGACGCCGAATAGATCGATGCCCCGCTCTCGTTCACCATCACCACGTTAATCTCCCCGGAAAGACCAATGCCCCTGATAAAAGACTCGGTCTCCCTTCCGGCAGTACCGTTTCCAATGGCTATCGCCTCGATACCAAAGCGGTTGCAGAGGTCCCTGATCCTTTCGGCTGCCTCAGCAGACCCCTTATCGGAAAAATGGGGATAGATTGTATCGTTATGCAGCAGTTTTCCCTGCCGGTCAAGGCAGACCACTTTGCACCCGGTCCTGAACCCGGGGTCAATGGCGAGCAGGTTTTTTTGGGCAAGGGGAGGAGCAAGCAGGAGCTGTCTCAGGTTTTCAACAAAGACACGTATTGCCTCCTCATCCGCCTTCTTCTTTACTTCAAGGCGTGTCTCGGCCTCCATGGAAGAAGAGAGCAGACGTTTAAAACTGTCGCGGACAGCGGATTTCACCTGCTCTGATGCCGGCCCGCTCCCTTTTACAAAGAGAGCCTCGATGATGGTCAGTGCCTCATCTTCGGACGGTGTTATACGGAAGGTAAGAAACCCCTCGCTCTCACCGCGCCGGATGGCCAAGACCCTGTGTGAAGGGGCCTTTGACACAGGCTCCTCCCACTCGTAATAGTCTTTATACTTTATCCCATCTTCATCTTTCCCCTTAATCACCTTTGACCGCATGATGCCTTTGGCCCAAAAGAGTCCGCGCATCCTTTCCCGTGCCCTCTGGTCCTCACTTACCCATTCAGCAATGATGTCCCGGGCGCCGGCCAGGGCCTCGTCAACAGAGGCAACCCCCTTTTCAGCGTTCAGGAATGCCGCTGCTTCGGCTTCAGGGTCCATTTCAGGCTGTTCAAAAATCCTTAAGGCAAGAGGCTCAAGTCCCTTCTCCTTCGCTATAGTCGCCCGTGTACGGCGTTTGGGCCGGAAGGGAAGGTAGATATCCTCAAGTACGGTCATGGATTCCGCACCTTCAATCCTTGCCTTTAAATCATCTGTAAGAAGTTCCCGTTCTTCGAGGGACTTTATAATGGATTCACGCCGCTTGTCCAGTTCCCTGAGCTTTTCGAGCCTGTCCCTGATAGCGGCAATTGCAACCTCATCAAGGCTCCCGGTTACCTCCTTCCGGTAACGGGAGATAAACGGCACCGACGCCCCTTCATCAAGCAGCGCAGCTGTTGACTTGACCTGCGACGGGTTTACGGCAAGTTCTTTTGCGATTATCTGAATATGCGATGGGTTCAGTAGCTCCATTATTTGGGTCTTTGAACCTTTCTTCCTGTTACCCTTCCGCGCTTTGGCACATTTGCTCTTTTAGCAGGGGGCTGAGTTCCCTTTTTCCTGGCCCGTCCCGCTACTTTCCGGTAATCGGTGACGATCATTTCATCCGTCAGCGGCATGAGCGGTATCTTTTGCCTGATGTATTTTTCAACATCAGCAAGGGAATGAACGTATTTCTCACAGGCAAGGGTTATTGCCATGCCGTCTGCACCGGCCCTGGCAGTCCTGCCGATACGATGCACATAGTCCTCCGGGTTCTGTGGAAGGTCGTAGTTGATCACGTGTGTCACCCCGTCAATATGCAGTCCCCGGCTCGCCACATCAGTGGCCACGAGGATCGGCAGGGTGCCGTCCCTGAACTGGGTGAGCACCTTCATCCGTTGCTTCTGGGGAAGCTCTCCTGTAATAGCGGCAGTTGCCAAGCCATTAGCGTTAAGTACCCTCTCAAGGCGTTCGGTTGCCGCCCTGGTATTACAGAAAATCAGATAGCGGCCATTGGGGTCACGCCTTAGAATTCCGATGAGAAGACCGATCTTCTCGGACGTGCCAACGTGATAAATCTCCTGTTTGATCAGCTCCACCGTGACATTCTCAGGCGTCACAGTGACCTTTTCCGGCATATTCATGTGTTCATAGCACAGCTCAAGCACCCGGGTGGTAAGGGTTGCGGAAAAGAGCATGGACTGCCGTTTGTCGTATGGAGACATCCTCCTGAGCATGAACCGGAGGTCGCTGATGAATCCCATGTCAAAAAGGCGGTCAGCCTCGTCAATTACGAGGAATTGTGTTTTTTTAAGACTATAGACCCGCTGCTTCAGATAATCGATGAGCCGGCCCGGCGTGCCTATCAGCACATCAACGCCCTTTGCGAGTGCCTCACGCTGCTTGTGATAGTCGATGCCACCGAAGACAGAGACAATCCTGAACCCGGCCGGACCTCCCAGCAATTTCGCCTCTGCCTCTATCTGGATCACGAGTTCCCTTGTGGGTGCAATGATGAGTACGCGGGGGGATGAGCCTCGTGCCGGCGGAGGCGCTTCAAGCATGCGCGAGAATACAGGAATCAGGAAGGCTGCGGTCTTGCCGGTACCGGTCTGGGCCTGGGCCGCAATGTCCTTGCCCTGCAGTGCCAGGGGCAGGGTCTGGGCCTGAACAGGGGTACATTCGGTAAATCCCGCGGCCCTGATTCCCTCAAGGACCTTTTCATGGATGCTCAGTTCTTCGAATTTCACAACCTATACTATACCTTAAGCCCGACCATTTCATAAAGCCACGAAAGGGGAGGTCGTTTTTGTATGCGAAAAAATCGTGACAGGAAGGGATATGATAGAGTCTTCACTCATTCTCGTCCCGGCATCCAGTCCCGAAGCAAGTTCGGGAGAAAATTATCACGCCACACCATCCGGGTGAGGCAAAAGTGATAATTAAAACCGTTCAGACTCTATCATATCCCTTCCTTCCCAACTTCTGCGGCCGCACTTTCTCCTGCAAGATATCCTGTGCTCCAGCAAACCTGCAGGTTATAGCCGCCGGTAGGGCCGTCAAGGTCCAGGATTTCGCCGGCAAAGTACAAGTTTTTAATTATTCTTGACCGCATGGTCTTCGGATCAATCTCCTTTAAACTTACACCCCCGGTAGTAATGATTGCCTTGTTGAATCCCGACAGGCCTTCTATTGTTAAGGAGAACTCTTTTAAAAGTAACCGCAGTTTTTTACGTTCATCTTTTGTTATGGAGTGGCCTTTCCTTTCAGGATTTATCCTTGCCGGTTCAAGAATTACAGGAATCATTTTTTTGGGAAGCAGTTCGGGAAGTATATTCCTTATAGCCCTGTTGCCATACTTTTGCAGATCGTGCAGGATTCTCTTGTCCAGGACCTTGAAATCCAGGGCCGGCTTGAAATCAATGAATAAATCCACCCCGCCCTTGATGAGCAGCTTCCCAATTGACTTGCTCATATCCAGGATTATCGGCCCGCTCAGGCCGGAACCGGTAAACAGGGCCTCGCCAAAGCGTTCATCCTGTTTTTTATTACCCTGATAAACAGATATCCGCACATTCTTGAGGCTTAAGCCTTCCAGCTCTTTTACCCACGTTTCCTTTACTGATATCGGGGTAAGTGCTGGTTCGGGTTTTATTATCGTATGCCCCATCTGCCTTGCCCAGGCATAACCGTCTCCGGTAGAGCCTGTCCGGGGATAAGAGAGGCCTCCTGTGCTGAGGAGATAGTTTTTTGCCTTAATCACGGAATTATCAAGGATGATTTTATCTATTCTGTTCTGTCTTTGAGATATTTTTTTTATCCTGCAGTTGACAAGCAGTGTAATGTTATTTTTTTTAATGAGTCTGAGAAAAAGCCCCTGCACGTCTTTTGCCTTATCGCTTTCAGGAAATACCCGGTCGCCCCGTTCGGTTTTTGTTTTCAGATTGTTTTCATGAAAAAAATCAATTGTCTCCTTAACTCCGAAAAGATAGAGGGCGCTCAAAAGAAATTTGCCGTTTTTCCCTAAATTATCTGCAAATTTTAGAGGATCGGGTTCGGCGTTGGTTATATTACACCTTTCCTTGCCCGTCATTAACAGTTTTATCCCTGGGAGGCTGTTTTTCTCTAAAAGAACAACGTTGGCTCCGCAGCCGGATGCACGTAATGCGGCCATCATGCCCGCAGGTCCCGCCCCGATTATTGCAAGATCATACTTTTCTGTCTGCATTTAACCCTGACCTCTTTCCCTGATCCCTGGATAGATACTCCTGCCATCCCTCTTTCTAACCCGGCAGCAACTCAGCAGCATTACTTAGTGTCTCAAGCCCCTTTATCTCTTCCTGAAGTAGCGGAAACCGGAGTACGGGCAGATCGAACCGCTCTGTAATTTCCTTCAGATAACCCAGTTGCATTTGCCTCCGTCCCCTGAAGAAGTTATTTGTGCAGACTTCCTCCGGCAATACCATATTTGCCACTACCAATTGTGTCTCAATCCCTGCGTCTTTCAGGTCAAGCATGGCACGATAGGACTCTGTTACAGGCGTGGACTCCGGATAGAGGACCAGGGAGAAGACCGTTTGATTCCTGTCTTTGAGTATGCGGATAATGTTTTTAAAGCGGATGCCGGCTTTCTCCTTTACTTCCGTACTCCCCGCCATCATCTCCACTTGTCTGGCATAATCGAAAGGCAAATCAAGGAGTCTCAGCGTGTGGCCCGTTGGCGCGGTATCAAAGACAACCGCTTCATACTCCGTGCCTTCTATAAATTGTATGAACCTGTCAAAGGCTGCCATTTCTTCCGTGCATGGTGAGTTCAGCTCCTCCTCCATGGCAACAAGCATATCCTCTGAGTATTTCCCCCTTGCCTCGCTCAACACCCTTTCCTTATACTCTTTAAAAGCCGCTTCCTGGTCAACCATGACTGCATGGAGATTTCCGTTAACCCTTGCCGGCTCACTCCCGACCTCTACATCAAGGACTTCCCCGATATGGGCGGCAGGATCTGTTGTTACAAGAAGGGTCTTAAACCCCTTCCGTGCAATATAAAGTGCTGCAATGCAGGATATGGTGGTCTTGCCTACACCGCCCTTGCCGGTGAAAAAGATCGCCTTTGTCTGCCCGTCCGGCAGGAAGAGGGCGTCAATATCCGGCTTTACAATAGTGAGCGCTGCCCTGTATTCTTCATTTGAAAATCCCCCCTCACCCCCCTTTGCCAAGGTGGGGATTAAAGATTGGGGGTTTTCTTCAAACAGTTCTTCGGCTATGCTTTTTAATGCATCAACCCCTTTTACTTCGTAATCCCGCAAAAACATGTATCGTTTCGGCTTATCTATTGCGTTTTCAGTTTCACTGATTACCTTCTGCTGTGCATCATGTTTTCTCCTGAAAAACTCAACCTCGCAGACCTCTTTGGGCAGGATACCGTTAATGATTATCTCTCCTGACTTGATACCGATAGTCTCAAGCTCCCTTGATGCCCGCAATGTCTCGTAAAGGGACAGCTCCTCAGGCCTCATAACAAAGATAAAGGTTGTCCTTTCAGGGTCCCTCAAAAGTGCAGTTGCCCGGTCGTATTTGTCCTTTGAGTCCTGAAGGGACTGGACAGGGCCGAGGCAGGTCTGCCCTGAACCTTTCGAAGCCTCCTCAATATGACGTGACCAGTCCACAGGGAGTTCCAGGAGCCTTATCGTGTGTCCTGTCGGGGCAGTGTCAAAGACAATGACATCATATTCGTCAGTCTCCATAAAGTCTATGAACCTGTCAAAAGAGGCCATCTCCGTGGTGCAGGGACCGCTGAGATTTTCTTCCAGGGACGCAATTACATCCTCCGGCATGATCTCCCTGTACGGGCCTATAATGCGTTCCTTATATTCCCACGTTGCCTCATCCGGGTCAATCTCCATGGCATAGAGGTTTTTTAACCCCCCCCTGACCGGAGTTATCTTATGTCCTATCTCCTGCTCAAATACGTCGGCAAGGTTGGAGGCAGGATCAGTGGTAACTATCAGTGTTTTTTCCCCTGCCAGTGCATAATGAATGGCAGTGGCAGAGGCCATGGTGGTCTTGCCGACACCACCCTTGCCTGAAAAAAAGATATGTTTTGTCATTTAGTGCTCCCTTTAATAAATTTTTGGCCGCAGATTCTCGCAGATTTAGCGCAGATTTAAAGACAAGGAAAAATCCACAGCCGTGCAATTTCTGCTACACCAGCTTTAATGGTATTGGTTTCCCCTGAACTATCGGCTCAATCCCGAGAGCCCTGCACAACTCCTCGTATGCAGGATACCCTCCTGTCTTAAAAACATTGCCATTTACAATGGTAACCGGCAGTATCTTTTTGCCGTTCTTGATGATCAGCGGGTTTACCTCCGGGTTTTCCATAAACGCCTTCGGCTGCTGGGCAAGGTTGAACCTCTCTACTTCAACGCCCTGTTTTTTCAATGCCAGCACAGCATCATTCATTTTGACCAGCACCGGATCAAGTCCTGGTCCGCACAGCCCCGAAGAGCAGCACATCGGTGGGTCATAGATTTCAATCTTCATATCAATTCCTCCTTACGTTTGCCTGAAGAGCCAAACAGCCTGTGCTCTGTCTTCCTTGCAAACCAGACAAGCACAAGCATTACAGGCACTTCAATCAATGGCCCGATAACCGTGGCAAGCGCCACTGCAGGGCTAAATGCCGTTATTGCAATAGCAATGGCTATCTCAAAATCCCTTCCTGTGGAGTTAAACCCCACGGCAACAGTATCCTCATAATTAAGCCCGGCTTTCCAGCCCGTGAGATAGACAACTACAAACATTACCCAGAAGAAGATAGTCATCGGTATTGCCATCTTAACGATCAGGAAAGGTCTTTCAAGTATCAGGTCACCCTTCAGGGCAAACATCACAACGAGTGTAAACAATAGTCCCGCAATGGATAAGGTATCAAGGTAAAATTTCAGTTTGTGAAACCATTCTTCGCCAAACCTCCTGACACCAAGGAATCTGGTCAGTATTCCGGCTACAAGCGGTATGCCGAGATAAAGGACTACACTCTCTCCAACCACCCACACATCAAAAACCACCTCTCCCAGGAGGAGTTTTGCATAAACCGGGATAAGGATCATCTGTATTATCGAGTTAACGGCCACAAGAATTATGGCAAGTGGGCCGTTTCCTGCGGCAAGATATGTAAAAACTATCACCATTGCAATGCAGGGGGCTATTCCGTAAAGAACAAGGCCTGTGTACAGGTCAGGTTCTCCGCTCAAAAAGACCTTTGCGAGCAGGAGCATGAAAAACGGCGCTATTGCATAGTTGAAGAACATGACTATCAGGAGCTGTTTTGGCGAGCGGACCGCCTTGCCTAAATCCTCAAACCTGATATTTGCCATTGCAGGGTAGATCATCATGAAGAGGCCTGCCACAATGCCGAGGGCAATGGTATTTGGAAGGCTGAATTCATATGAGCCGTGAAAGATTGCCTTGATGGCATCAATTGGTGGTGTCAGCTGGAAGTCCGAAATGCCGTACCATTTGCTGATTGCAATGCCGATGACCATACTGATGATAACAAAGACCGGCAGAAGCCTGAAGTTGTGCAGCATTTCAAGTGCCCTTCTGAGCATTTCATCCCTCCTCATTTCAAATTATTAAATACTCCCAGGATTCATTGATTAAAAAAGCCTTGATCATGGGAAGGAAGTGATATGATAGAGTCTGAAATGAAAACCCGTTCTTTACACACCCCCTGCCCCCTCTTTTTAGAGGGGAGAGTTCTTGCTTCCTGCTTTCTCATGGCTGTTTACCTGCTTGCACATCTTTCCCTCTTCCCGTTCCGCCCCTTATCTGTATATCCTCTGCTTTCCCCTCTATCAAGAGGGGATTAAGGGGTGTGTGCCTTTTAAAAACCCTGTTTTTATTTGCCGCTTTAACATCTATATTGTTTCAGCAAGAAACCCCTCTACCCTTTCCCTTATCTCATCCCTTGCCTCTCTGAACGCTTTTAAAATCTCATCATCGGATCCTATGGTTTCCACAGGATCCTCTATGGGCCAGTGAAGGCGTTTAATCTCCAGAGGTGTCACCGGACATGATGCCGCTGCATTTCCACAGAGGGTAATTATTACATCCATTTTCCTGAGCAGTCCTTCATCAATGACTTTTGATTTTTGACCGGAAATATCAATCCCTATCTCCTTCATTACCTTTTTGGCATAGGGATTTACGCCCGCCGGTATAAGTCCTGCGCTGTATACCGCTACCCGCCCTTGCCCGAGTTCCCGCGCAAGCCCCTCCGCCATCTGCGAGCGGCAGGAATTTCCCGTACATAAAAACATTACCTTAAGCATTTTTTACCTCCGTGAACGTTAACCCTCAACACACGTAACGAGTTATTTTTTGCTGTTGCTCCCCCTTTTGACAGGCCTGCACAAGACCTTTATATCCTGTTTGACCACCTCTTTCAACCTCTTTTTGTCCTCCAGTATCAGGGTATCACCCGCAAGGCATGAAGACAGGAGTTTCAGGAAGTCAGGATTGTAGGTGTTTATCAAATTATCCGGCAGACGATAGAATGTCCAGGTTCCGTCTCTTTTGCATTCAACAAGCCCGGCTGTCTTCAGTATCCCGAGATGCTTTGAGACCGTTGACTGTCCCATCCCCAATATGTCCATCAACTGACAGACACATAACTCCCTGCCTTCAAGGAGTTTCAATATCCTCACCCGTGTCTCGTCGGATACGGCCTTTGCCTGTAAAATAAAATCTCTCAACATAACTCCCTCACCCCTACATCACTATATCGTGATATAAGAATAAAACAGGAAGAGCCCTTCTGTCAAGCGGCCTTGTTGAATTTTTTCATCCCTTATGCTAACATCAAACAAATCGGCAAAAAAAACAGACCCGGGTTACGTAATCCGGGTATATAAAAGTATCTCTTGTTAACGGTACATAACATTGACAATGAATGAGAGGAAATAACAATGACAGACTCTCCACTATCACCAGATGTTCCCCCTTGCAGACAGAGGGAATCTGCATTTCCCGAAGGGCTGGATGTCATCTTTTGCCCTACGACCGTGGCGGTTATCGGTGCATCAAACCGTCCGGAAAGTGTGGGGCTTGCTGTTTTTAAAAACCTTCTTCAGGGAAACTTTTCCGGTATTCTCTATCCCGTAAACCTGAAAGCCAAATCGGTTTGCGGGGTGAGGGCCTATCCGTCAATCTCTGATATACCTGACCCGGTAGACCTGGCGGTTATTATTGTTCCGGCTGCATCCACCCCGGCAGTGGCCAGGGAGGCGGCAGCAAAAGGGGTAAAAGGCATTATCGTGATTTCAGCCGGGTTCAGGGAGACTGGTCCGGCAGGGGCGAAAATAGAGCAGGAACTCCTGTCCGTCTGTCAGGAAAACAATATCAGGCTTGTGGGCCCCAATTGCCTTGGGGTAATCAATACAGACGCTCCTGTGAGTCTCAATGCCAGTTTTGCCAGGCAAAAGGCCCATCCCGGAAACATTGCCTTTATCAGTCAGTCGGGCGCCCTGTGTACAGCGGTTCTGGACTTTGCGGCAAAGAGAAACATGGGTTTTTCAAAGTTCATCTCTGTTGGAAACAAGGCTGATGTGGACGAGCTGGCCCTGATCCGCTACCTCCATGCAGACCCCCTGACAAAGGTTATTATGCTATACGTGGAAGAGTTGCGCCACGGCTTTGAGTTTATAAAAACAGTGCGCGAGATTACCGGAGGCGATAATCCCACACCGATTCTGGCCATCAAATCAGGCAGAACGGCTGAGGGGGCGGCAGCGGTCAGTTCCCATACCGGCTCACTTGCAGGCACTGAAGCCGTTTACAATGCCCTCTTCCAGCAGTCCGGGGTCTTCCGGGTTCAGACAATTGAGGAGCTGTTCGATTGCGCCCTTGCCTTTGGCTGTCAGCCACTACCCAAGTCCGACCGGATCGCGATCATTACAAATGCCGGCGGCCCCGGCATTATCGCCACTGACGTTACCATTCATTCGGGCCTGAAACTTGCGAAATTCAGCGACAGGACCACAGAGGCACTCAAAAGCCATTTACCCAGTACTGCAAACATTCACAATCCGGTGGATGTTATCGGAGACGCCGGTTCTGAGCGGTACCGGGCAGCGCTTGAAGCCGTATTAACTGATGAGAATGTAGACGGAGTCATCTTTATTCTCACCCCGCAATCCATGACAGAGATCGAGAAGACCGCATCCATAATTCCGGACCTGGCCCGTAAGAGCGGAAAACCGGTAGTCGCCTCCTTTATGGGCTTGATGGACGTCTCCAAGGGTGTTGCAATCCTTGAGGAAAACGGTATTCCTCACTACCCCTTTCCAGAGACTGCGGCCCGGGTCATGGGGGCGCTTTACCAGCACTCCCAGTGGATTCACCGTCCCCATGCCCGGGAATTTGAACTTACATTCGACAGGCCCAGGGCCAGGAAGATGATCGAGGAGTCACTGGCCTCCGGCATAAAATATCTGGGGGAAGTGGAAGGGAATGAAATACTTGCAGCATATGGTTTTCCTGTGCTGCCTGCCCGGCTTGCCACAACTGCCGAGGAAGCGGCTGAGGCTGTAAAGTCTTTTGGAGCCTGCGCTTTCAAGATTGTTTCACCCCAGGTTATTCACAAGTCTGATGTGGGCGGAGTCAGGGTGGGGGTCAGGAATCCGGAGGAAGCAGTCGCTGCCTTTGAGTCCATCATCTCTACGGTCCGCAAGAACGTGCCGGAGGCACAGATACTGGGCATTTATGTTCAGCAGATGGCTGCCGAAGGGACTGAAGTGATTCTCGGCATCAACCGGCATAAAGTCTTCGGTCCGCTCCTCATGTTCGGGCTGGGCGGAATATTTGTTGAAATCTTTAAGGATGTCAGCTTCAGACTCGCACCAATCAGGCACAACGGGGCAAAATTCATGGTGCGCTCCATCAAGGCCTATCCAATGCTGACAGGGGCCCGGGGGGCACCATTGCGAGACATCGAGGAGCTGGAAAAATGCCTTATGCGGCTTTCAGCCCTGGCCACTGAAAATCCGGAAATCGCCGAGCTGGATATCAACCCCCTCATAGTTCACGAACAGGGTGCGGGGTGTTCGATTGCAGACTGCCGCATCCTTCTCGACCCCGACCGTGCCTGTGCCTGACGCTTTCGTATAAACCTCACCTGCTGCGGGACACTCCAATCCTGTCACAGAACTCATTAATACAGCATGTACTGCAGAAGGGGGAGAGGGGCTTGCATATGCCCTGACCAAAGGCCACAAGCAGGCCGTTTATCTCCTTCCAGTATTGCCCGGGGAGTTTTCCCCTGAGGGAAAATTCGGTCTCCTTTGGAGTTTTTGTCCTGACATAACCCCAGCGGTTGGTAATCCTGTGCACGTGGGTGTCAACGCATATGCCCGGCCTGTTGTAGGCAAGTGTGACAACAAGGTTGGCGGTCTTTCTGCCGACTCCTTTTAATTTAAGAAGTTCGTCAATGCTGTCGGGTACCCTGCCGTTGTATTTGCGGACAAGAGTCTCACTCAGCGCCTTTATCCGGCCGGCCTTAACCTTATAGAAACCAACAGGATAGATGGCCTTCCGGATATCATCTTCACTCAGGGCAGCCATGGCTTCAGGTGTGGAGGCAAGGGCAAACAGCCTCCTCGATGCCTCACCCGTAGTCCTGTCCTGGGTTCTCAGACTGAGGATGCAGGAAATGAGTACTTTAAAGGGGTCCTTTTCCATGCGGGCCATCTCCTCAAGCCAGGGGACATTGAGAGTCCTGACCTGTTTTCCGAGAAGACGGATAACCTTATGAATATCGCTGTCCCTAAAACCCTGCGTCCCCCTCTATACTTATAGCCTCAACAGGACAATTCTCCTCAGCAGCCTCGCAACAGTTTGCATACTCACAGGCATCCGGATCGATTACCCTTGACTTGCCCACCGCTTCATCAAGAAAAAATACGGCAGGGCATATCTCTGCACAGGCACCGCAGCCGATACATGTATCCTGGTCTACCGTAACATTCATGGCGGAATTATAACATTTCCGACCGTTATCCTCCATATACCCCCGCTATTATCAGGAGAAAAAAGACCTCGTTCAGTTCACATATTGCACCGAGGTTATCCCCTGTAAGACCGCTGAAGTGCCTGGCGAAAAACTTCATTAACGGCAGTGTAAAGAGGTATGCCGCAGTCAGGAGTAATGCCGAAATGGGGATTGCCGGAAAGGCAAGGTGGTTAAAGGGGAGATACCTACCGGACACAAAAACCACCATTACAATAACCACGGAGACAACGAATTGAGCCCCGCCTGTCTCACTGATAAGGAGATGCCCAAGGCCGTCCTTCCTCGCACTCGTGCCATGAAATATGGCCGCCACCATGGACCAGGCACCGATTACAGGAAAGAGCAGGAGGTATGGTATGGGACTGATTGAGAATAATTCCAGAATCAGGAGGTATTTTAAGAGCAGGACAAGCACTATCGCCGTAACCCCGATCGGCCCTGTTGTGCTGTCCTTCATTATATTGAGTTTCCCCTGCCTCGGTTTTCCGGAGGCAATGGCATCAAATGTATCTGCAAGGCCGTCAAGGTGGAACCCTCCGTTTATCAGGATCGAGACGACAAGCAGCAGGGCTGCGGTAATCGCCGAAGGGAAAAACGGGTCAAACGCCTTATAGGCCAGGACCAGCAGGCCCCCTTTTATCAGCCCCGCAAGGGGAAAGAACGCAGTGCTCCTGCCGACATCCCTCTCTGATATCCTGCCCCTGAGCCTGACAGGCAGTATGGTCAAAAACTGTAATGCAAGTAAAAAGCCTTTCAAGGTGACTGTACCATCAAACCCCTCTCTATATTAGAGTCTGCGTATAAACTGCTGCTTTTTATTTTCGTCACACCCCCGGAAGCGTTCTGGAAATTCAGAGCTCACTGTAAAGACTGGATTCCGGCTTAAGGACTGCCGGAATGACAGATAGAGAGACAGCGTGTTCAGCCGGTCGTCTCCCCGGTAACTCCTGCCTCCTGAAACGTTGCCATCTCCCTGTATATCTTGAGCCCTGCATCCATCAGGGTCATGGCAAGTGCTGCACCTGTCCCCTCACCAAGGCGGAGGTCAAGGTCGAGGATGGGCCGGCTTCCCATATGCTCAAGCATGGCCCTGTGCCCTGTCTCCTGCGAGTTATGGGCTGCAAAGAGGTAGTCTGCCACAACAGGATTGAGAGACCAGGCAATGAGTGCGCCTGCCGTGGATATAAAGCCGTCCACCACAACCGGGATACCCCGTGCTGCAGCACCGATACAGAGCCCGGCAATCCCCCCTATCTCGGCACCCCCTACCTTTGAGAGCACATCAACCGGGTCTTTCGGGTCCGGCCTGTTGAGACTGATGGCCTTCTCTATAACCTCTCTCTTTTTCTTAAGGGCCTCATCCCCGATACCCGTCCCCCTGCCGGTCACCTCTGAAACAGGCCTCCCGGTTATAACAGCGGCTATGGCCGAGGAGGGGGTTGTATTGGCAATGCCCATCTCACCTGTGGCAAAGAGTTTAAACCCCTTATCGGCATATTCTTCGGCAAGCTCAATTCCCACCTCCATACACCTCAGCGCCTCATCCCTCGTCATTGCAGGCCCTTTTGTCATGTTCCTTGTCCCATGCACGACCTTCTTCTTCACAAGCCCCTCAAAATCCTGAAAATCAAAATCCACACCAATATCGACAACTACGACCTCTGCACCTGCATGTCTTGCAAGCACATTGATGCCCGCGCCGCCACTTAGAAAGTTGAAGACCATCTGTCTGGTCACCTCTGAAGGATAGGCGGAAACACCCTCCTCGGCCACACCATGGTCACCTGCAAAGGTAAAGACAACCTTCTTCGGCATCTCCGGCATCTCTGTCTCATATATGGCCACAAGCCTTGCGGCGAACTCTTCGAGTCTTCCGAGACTGCCGGGAGGCTTGGTAAGGTTGTCAAGGTGTTTCCGGGCTATTGAATACAGTTCCTTTCTTACGGGTTTGATATTTAAGAGTCTCTCCTCAATCTTCATGGTGTTTCAACCTCCGTGGCAGTTAATTTAATACCTTATTATATACGATTTTCCGGCAGCAGAGAGGGCGAGGTAATTAACGGTGAAAGGAGAGGGCGAGGTAACCTCGCCCCTACCCGGTTATATCCAACCCCTGAAAAACTATCCCTTCACCTTAAGCGGTATCCCGCTCACTACCAGATAGACCTCATCCGCCACCCCTGCCACCTCCTGATTCAACCGCCCTGCCATATCCCTGAAGAACCTGGCCAACCGGTTGTCAGGCACTATACCCATGCCTACCTCGTTGGAGACCACATACAGTGACGAGCGGGCAGTTGAGCCCTTAAAGTCACTCAGCACGCGGACGAACCTGCTTATCTCCTCCTCAACCAGGGGCTGGGCATTGCCCGGCCTGCTGCCGATGATATTGGAGAGCCAGAGAGTAAGACAGTCAACAAGGAGCACGCTGTAGCGACGGGAAACCCTCTGAATGAGGGAAGGCATTGCTACAGGCTCTTCCAGAGTCTCCCACTCGTTACCCCGCTCTGCCCGGTGCTTTCTTATCCGCTCGTCCATCTCCCCATCAAGCGACTCTGCTGTGGCAATATAGGCTTTTTGCCCTGAAATTTTTGATGCCTCGCTCAGGGCAAAAGAGCTCTTTCCACTCCTTGCCCCCCCGGTGATGAATACGACTCTTGGAAACAAAGTTTCGATCATTCTGTTTTTCCCCGCCTTGTTTGGTATGAAATAAAAGATAGCAAACAGGGTTATCAATAGTCAATCATTCCCGGACATGAGAGGATTAAGGCAGGGTCCTTATTTATTAAACCGGCAGATAAAAACAGAGTTTTTAAAAGGCACACACCCCTTAATCCCCTCTTGATAGCTTATCCTTACCCACATTTTTCACTGGATACAGGGGGCGGCCGTAATAAATGTGGAGCTAATCTGGAAATAGTAATTTTCCACATTTATTGGTATTGGATTCTGACACCCCCTCTGTGTCAAGGCCATCGTCCCAGAGAATTCCTTCAGCTTCTCCTCACTTCTGATTCCCCTACCGCTCAGGCGGCTCTCTTTAATAACTC
>BTTF01000013.1:0-30963 GCA_036244995.1 bacterium
AAAATATGAGTCAGGTACGCTGAAAGCCCAAATTGCTAAAAATATTATTCTTTGTTTTCAAAGGCTTGCAGAGCTAAAAGTCGGGGAATGTGGTTTTTTTATGTGCGGAAAGTGAGGTCTATTATAGCTGATTGCATTATTAATGATATTCATGTTTGCTTGAAAAGTAATGCTCCGACGGGAGCAGTACTTTTGACTTATTGTGCTATTGATGCTATGGCATTTCTGCATATGCCTCATAACAAAAAGAAAAATGGAAGATCTGATTTCAAAAATTGGGTGAGAAAATATATGAAAACAGACTCTTCTCAGCCATATCAATATCATGAAGACGATCTCTATGGTGCACGATGTGGACTTGTTCATACTTACACTGCTGATTCGGATAAGAGTGAAATGAATCAATGTAAAAAAATCGTGTATAAAATAAACTCTTTAAATCATTCTTATGAACCAAGTAAGCATCCTGATTTAGTTGTTCTTGCTGTAGACCTTTTTATACGAGATTTTTATGATGCTGTAGCTAAGTTTCTCTCAGATATAGAGAAAGATGAAGATTTAAATAAACGTGTTACTATTCGATTACCAAGTCTGCTGTTTCATATAAGAAAGCAATAATAAATAAAAAAAGCCTAACAAAAAAGTGCAGTGGAAGCGAACCAGCGGTACCTTATTGGATTTAACCCATTTTTTATGTTCAAATTGTTCTTTGGATGTTAATATTGTGCGGGTTCGCTCCACTGACTAAATCGATGTGCCGTAGAAATATAGTCAGTAATGGAGAATAAATGATACAGTTTAAAGATAAAGCCAATCTGATATGGGAAGTAGCAGACTTATTGCGTGGTGATTACAAGCAGTCAGATTATGGCAAGGTTATTCTGCCAATGACAGTGTTACGCCGTCTGGATTGTGTGCTGGCGCCAAATAAGCAAAAAGTGCTGGAGTATCTGCCAAAAGTTGAAAAACTCTCTGATAGCGCCAAAGACCTCACCTTAAATAAAATCGCCAAAGCAAATTTTCATAACCGCAGCCGTTTTGATTTTGCCAAACTGGTTGCCGACCCAAACCATATTGCCGCAAACCTGCGCAACCATATCAACGGCTATTCCGCTTCCGCCCGGGAGATCATTGAATATTTCAATTTTGACGATCAGATCGAACGTATGGATGACCCCAAGGCGGATATTCTCTTTCAAGTGGTTAGAAAGTTTGCTGAGATTGATCTTGCCGATATGGGCACCATGCAAATGGGCTATGTGTTTGAGGATTTGATTCGGCGTTTTGCGGAACAGTCCAATGAAACCGCAGGAGAACACTTCACCCCCAGAGAAGTGATCAAGTTGATGGTGAATGTACTGTTCAATGGTGACAGTCATGCCTTAACCCAGGCCGGTATTGTCAAAACCCTTTATGACCCAGCCTGTGGCACGGGTGGAATGCTCTCCATTGGTGAACAGCATTTGAAGGATTTTAACCCCGATGCCAAGTTGGAAGTATTCGGGCAGGAGATCAATCCGGAATCCTACGCCATTTGTAAATCGGATATGCTCATCAAGGGGCAGAACCCTGCCAATATCAAATTTGGCAATACCTTTACTGTGGATGGCCTGCGGGAAGAAAAATTTGACTATATGCTCTCAAACCCGCCCTTTGGCGTGGACTGGAAAAAAGCCGCCAAGATCATCAAGGATGAGCATCAGAACCTGGGCTTTGCCGGTCGTTTCGGGGCAGGACTACCACGGATAAATGACGGCTCATTGCTGTTTCTGCTCCATATGATTTCCAAGATGAAACCGGCGAAAGATGGCGGCAGCCGCATTGGTATTGTTTTTAATGGTTCACCGCTGTTTACCGGTCAGGGCGGGAGTGGTGAATCCAATATACGCCAGTGGATCATTGAAAATGACTGGCTGGAAGCCATTATCGCTCTGCCGGATCAGCTTTTCTATAACACCGGTATCTCAACCTATATCTGGATATTGAATAACAATAAAAGTGAGAGGCGCAAGGGTAAGATTCAGCTGATTAATGCCACAGGCAGCAAAGATGAAGAGTTGATGACGGAAGGAAAACTGGACGTTAACCGCTTCTGGGAAAAGATGTCCCGCTCTTTGGGCAATAAGCGCAAGCAGATTGCCGAAAACGGAGAAAACAGGGGGATTGGCTATATCACCAAACTCTATGGTGATTTTCAAGAGAATGAATTTGTTAAAATCATGCCCAATGAGTTTTTTGGCTACTGGCGGGTAACTGTGGAGCAACCGCTACGGGATGAAAGCGGCAATATCATCACCGCAAGAGGCGGTAAGCCCAAGCCCGATACCAAATTACGGGATTATGAAAACATCCCGTTTTTGCGCAAGGACCCAAGCGGCAAGCTGATCCCCCAGACCATTGCCGAGTATTTTGAGCGTGAAGTAAAACCCCACCTTCCCGATGCCTGGATTGATGAAGAGAAGACCAAAACCGGTTATGAGATCAACTTCACCAAGTATTTTTACGAATTCAAGCCCCTGCGCTCACTGGCGGAGATAAAGGCCGATATTCTGGCATTGGAAGCCACCAGTCTGGAACTGGAAAAAACAGTTCTGGAGGATTGATCATGGCTGCTAAAGACAAACAAGCTTCAGCAATTGTTGTTTTTGAAAGCCGGAAAATCCGCAGAGAATGGCACCAGGAGGAGTGGTGGTTCTCAGTTGTTGATGTGTGCCGGGTGTTGACGGAAAGTGTCGATGCTGGGGCCTACTGGCGTAAGCTCAAACAACGGCTTATCAAGGAAGGAAGTGAGGTCGTGACAAATTGTCACGGACTGAAACTGCAAGCGGCTGATGGTAAAAAATATAAAACCGACTGCGCCAACACCGAAGGAATTTTCCGCATTATTCAATCCATTCCCTTCCCCAGGGCGGAACCCTTCAAACGCTGGCTGGCAGCAGTGGGGTATGAACGGGTGCAGGAGATAGAAAACCCGGAACTTGCTCAAGAGAGAATGAAAGCCCTCTACGAGCAAAAGGGCTACCCCAAAGACTGGATTGACAAACGGTTGCGCGGCATGTCCATCCGTCAGAACCTGACCGATGAATGGCGGGAACGGGGCATTAAAGAGCAGAAAGATTACGCCATCCTCACCGCTGAAATCTCCAGAGCCACCTTTGGCATGACACCCGGCGAGTATAAAAAGCATAAGAACATTCCAGTAAAATCAAAGGCCAACCTTCGGGATAATATGACCGACCTTGAGCTGATCTTCACTATGCTGGGGGAAAAGGTCACCACGGAAATATCCCGGCAGGAAAAACCCGAAACTTTCCCCAAAAATAAACAGGTTGCCCGGCGCGGCGGCAAGGTTGCCGGTAATGCCAGACAGGATACTGAAAAGGAGTTGGGACGGTCTGTTATCTCCAAGGAAAATTACCTGCTTGCCGAAGCTTCGGCGCAGGCAGGTCTGTCCGATCAGTTGCCTGAAAATAAGCAGGGCAAGCTGGAGGATGAATGATGGAACGTTACGAGAAATATAAGGACAGCGGGGTTGAGTGGATTGGGGAGATTCCGGAGGGGTGGATATGTTCTAAATTAAAATTCGCAACAAAAAAGATCATAGATGGGACTCATTTTACCCCAACATATGTACAGAAAGGTGTTCCTTTTCTACGAGTAACTGATATTCATGAATCCCTAATTGATTTAGATAAAGTTAAGAGAATTTCTCACGCAGAACATAAGCAATTGTCAAATAGGTGCAATCCATCAAAAGGTGATGTTTTATTGTCAAAAAATGGAACAATTGGAATAACTAAAGTTATTGATTGGGATTGGGAATTTAGTATTTTTGTCAGCTTGTGTCTTTTAAAATTTAAAACTCTGTTAAGTGGCAGATATTTTGCGTTCTTTTTCAAAAGCAATATCGTGGATCAGCAAATATGTGAAAGTTCTCAAACAACTTCTGTTACAAACTTGCATTTAGATAAAATAAAAGAACTTTTAATTACCTTACCGCCACGTCCCGACCAAACAACCATCGCCAACTACCTTGACCGCAAGACGGCGGAGATTGATGAACTCATTGCCCAGAAAGAACGGCTGCTTGAACTGTATGAAGAGGAAAAAACCGCCATTATCAATCAGGCCGTCACAAAAGGCATTGACCTCGATGTTAAACTAAAGGACAGCGGCATTGACTGGCTGGGGGAGATTCCTGAGAGGTGGGAGATTAAAAAAATAAAGTATTTGCTGAAAAAGAAAAGAGGTGCATTAAAAACAGGGCCATTTGGAAGTCAGATTAAAAACAGTGATCTAAATCCGTTAGGAAAGTTCAAAGTGTATACACAACGCAATGTGATGGATTCTAATTACATTACTGGTGAAGATAGAATTGATGATGAGAAATTTCGTTCGTTAAAAGAATTTGAAATTATACCTAATGATATTCTTTTTACAACCAGAGGAACTATTGGTAAATGTTCCATATTTCCAGAAAACATGGAAACAGGCATCTTACATCCATGCCTAATCCGTATTCAGATAGATGAAAGTTTGGTCTTACCAGGTTGGATAATTAACTATGTCACCAATAGCTCATTTTTTCTTGAGAATGTAAAATTAGAAAGCAATTCCACTATTATTGATGTGATCTATGGAGGAACTCTCAAAGAAATCGTTATCCCTTTGCCTCTTCCAAAACACCAATCCGCCATAGTCCATCACATCGAAACCGAAACCGCCCGCATCAACGCCAAAATCGCCCGAACCAAAAAAATCATCGAACTCCAAAAAGAGTACCGCACCGCCCTGATCTCCGAGGTGGTCACCGGCAAGATCAAGGTGACGCAGGAAATGGGATGAAATACGATTCAAAAATCCATAAGAGAAAATCAATTCAACTAAAAAATTATGACTATTCGCAAGCGGGATTGTATTTTATCACCATTTGCAGCCAAAATCGTGAATGTTTTTTCGGGAATATTGAAAATGGAGAGATGTCCTTAAATGACGCAGGACATATGGTGTCCAACCAACGGTTAGATTTGCCAAAACGTTTCGAACATATTGAATTATGCGAATATGTTGTCATGCCGAATCATTTTCATGGCATCATACACCGTAGGGGAGAACCTTGTGTTCGCCCTGATAATTCCTGTGTTCGCCCTGATAATTCCCGGCAACATCAAAAAATGGCAAACACGTGTACCACAGAACATAAGGGCGAACACAAGGTTCGCCCCTACCCAATACCAAACGGGACATCGGATGGTTCAATTGGACGGATTATTCAGGCATTTAAATCCTTTACCACCAATGAATATATACGCGGTGTAAAACAAAATAATTGGCGCCGATTTGATAAAAAATTATGGCAACGCAATTATTATGAACATGTTATCCGTGATAACGAATCCTATCGGCATATTTCAGAATATATTCAAAATAATCCGTTGAAATGGCGTGAGGATAAATATTATGGATAAAATAACCTCAGAAAACGCCTTTGAAACCGCCATTATTCAATCATTGATCGAAACCGGCGGCTACAGCGAAGGCAATGCCGGGGGTTACAGCCCTGAACTGGGGATGTTTAAGGCAGAGGTGTTGCAGTTTTTAAAAGATACCCAAGGCAGACAATGGGAAAAGCTATCGGCAATCCATGGCAGCGATGTGGAAAACCGCATTATTCAGCGTCTCTATAAAGAGATGGACTTGCGCGGCAGTCTGGATGTGATTCGCAACGGCTTTGTGGATTACGGCGTCCGTTTCAAGTGCGCTTTTTTCAAGCCGGAATCCGGCCTGAATCCTGACACAATCAAGTTGTATGAGCAAAACCGGCTCAAGGTGATCCGGCAGGTCTATTACTCCAAAAAGAATAAAAACTCGGTGGATCTGGTTTTGTCCCTTAATGGGCTGCCCGTGGCAACACTGGAGTTGAAAAACAGGTTCACAGGTCAAAGCACGGCCCAGGCAAAAAAACAGTACGCCACCACCCGCGACAACAAAGAACTGCTTTTCGCCTTCAAGAAAAGAGCCCTGGTGCATTTTGCGGTGGATGACGAGGCCGTCTATATGACCACTCGCATTGAGGGCGGCAAAACATGGTGGCTGCCGTTCAACAAAGGTCACCGGCAGGGCAGTGGAAACCCGCCCAACCCAACTGGATACCGCACGGCTTATCTGTGGCATGAAATACTGGCAAAGGATAGCTGGCTGGAAATTATCGGCCGTTTTGTCCATCTGCAAACCGAAGAATTTGAGTTTGAGGGACGAAAAAGCAAAAAACAGAAGATGATCTTTCCCCGCTTTCATCAACTGGATGCGGTGCGAAAAATGACAGCCCATGTCAGAGAAAATGGCGCGGGACATAATTATCTGGTGCAGCATTCAGCAGGCTCCGGCAAAAGCAACTCCATTGCCTGGCTGGCTTATCGTCTGTCCGGCCTGCATAACGATCATGACAAACGGATATTTGACAGCGTAGTGGTGGTGACGGATCGGCGGGTGCTGGATTCGCAACTGCAAAACACTATCTATCAATTTGAGCATAAAGCCGGGGTGGTGCAACGCATTGACAAGGATTCGCAGCAATTGGCAGATGCCATCGAAGGCAGCGCCAATATCATTATCACCACCTTGCAGAAATTCCCTCATGTAATTGGTCTGGTGGGTAAATTGCCCTCCAGAAAATATGCGGTGATCATTGATGAAGCCCATAGCTCCCAGGGCGGTGAAGCCAGTAAAAAGATGAAGGAGGTGCTCGCAAGTCCTGAAAGCCAGGAAGAAGATCATGGTTCATTGGAAACAAGAGAGCCGTATCCCAAATATGGCGAGGGCGATGATACGGAACCGGTGGAATCACAGGATTTGGTGAACCATTATATTGAAAAATCCGCAGCTTCCCGTGGTCAGCAAGCCAATCTGTCATTTTTTGCCTTTACCTCTACCCCTAAATATAAAACGCTGGCGGTCTTCGGCTATCAAGACAGCAATGGCAAGCCGCAGCCTTTTCATCTGTACTCCATGCGGCAGGCCATAGAGGAAGGCTTTATTCTGGATGTGTTACAAAATTACACCACCTATTCACTCTATTTCAAGCTGTCCAAAGCCATTGAGGATGATCCTGTAATTAATAAGAAGAAGGCGGCTCGGGCAATTGGGCGTTTTGTCTCCCTGCATCCCCATAATCTGGCACAAAAGACTGAAATCATCATTGAGCATTTCAGGCAGGTGGTGGCTGTTAAGATTGGTGGCAGGGCCAAGGCGATGCTGGTCACGGCTTCACGGTTGCATGCCAAACGCTATTTTGAGGAGTTTAACCGTTATATCAGGGAGAACGGTTATGAAAATGACATCAAAATACTGGTCGCATTTTCCGGTAAGGTAATTGATGATAACTTCCCTGATGGCGTCAGCGAACCGCAATTAACCGGGTTTGGTGAAAAAGAACTGCCCAAGGTGTTTAACGGGGAAGAGTATAAAATCCTGATTGTCGCGGATAAGTATCAAACAGGTTTTGACCAGCCATTGCTTCATACCCTGTATGTGGACAAACCGCTTTCCGGTGTCAAGGCGGTGCAGACCCTGTCCCGGTTGAATCGTATCGCACCCGGCAAAGAGGATACCTTTGTGCTGGATTTTGTAAACGACCGGGAAACCATCCTGGAATCTTTTCAGCCTTACTATGAACTGACAACGGTTGGTGAGGAGCCTGAACCGAATCATCTGTATGACTTGAAGGCTAAACTGGATGAATGGCAAGTTTATTTAACATCGGAAATTGATGCCCTGGCAAAGGTATATTTCAGGCCAGGCACCCGGATGACTGCCGGGACCCAGGCCAAGCTTTACAGTTTTATTGATCCGGCAGTTGACCGTTATACGGCCATAGAAACCGAAGATGAAAAAGAAGAGTTCAAGAAAAGCCTGCGTACCTGGACAAACTTATATTCATTTCTTGCCCAGATCATGCCTTTTCGGGAGCCTGAATTTGAAAAATTTTATGCTTACGCCAAATTATTATTAACCAAATTGCCAAAGCGTGATCTGTCGGAAAGTATGAAGTTGGTGGACGAAGTAGCAATGGAATATTACCGTCTGCAAAAAATCAAGGAGGGTTCCATTGACTTGATAACGGGTGAAGAAGGCGAGTTGGATGGATTGTCCGAAGCCGGCATCAAACGGGCAAAAGAGGAAAGGGCCGCTTTATCTGAGATTATTGATGTTTTAAATGAACGTTTCGGCACTGAGTTTGAGGAAGCGGACAGGCTGTTTTTTGAACAGATAGAAGCCGAATTGATGGAAGATTCAACGCTCCGGACCCAAGCCAAAGTCAACAAACTTGACACCTTTAAATACGCCTTTGAAGAGCTGTTTGTTGATAAGCTTATTGAGAGGATGGATCAAAACCAGGATATCTTTGAAAAAATACTGGAAGATCAGTCATTCGGTAAGCTGGTAAAAGAACTGATGATGAAAAAAGTATATGCAAGGATGAATGAAGTAGATAGTTAAAATCACACAACAATTACATTCACGCTGACCCCTTGCTTTTGTTGCGTTGTTTACAATGGGTAACCAAAAAAAGAACGGGGTCAAGTCTTGTTTCTTGCAATTTTAATAAGAATAGAATATGAAGGGGCAGTATATCACATAACCTCAAGAGGCAATGCGGGGGAACCTGTTTTCAGAGATAAAGAAGACCGGGAAAACATACTTGCAACAATAAAAAGAGTAAGGGACCGTTATAACTGGCTGTGCCACGGCTACAGTCTGATGGACAATCATTACCACCTGATAATAGAAACCCCTGATGGGAATCTGTCAAAAGGAATGAGACAATTAAATGGAGTATACACACAGGCCTTTAATAAAAGGCACAAGAGGGCAGGCCATATCTTTCAAGGCAGATACAAAGCAATACTCATAGAAAAAGAGAGTCATTTACTTGAAGTATGCAGATATGTTGTATTGAATCCGGTAAGGGCCGGGATGGTACAGAGGCCCGATGAATGGAAATGGAGCAGTTACCGTGGGACAGCGGGACTGAGAAAGCCCCATCCATGCTTAACAGCAGACTGGGTATTGGGACAATTTGGAAAGAGGAAATGGCAGGCGCAAAAGAAATATAAAGAATTTGTAAAAGCCGGGATAGGAGGGGAGAGAATATGGAAGGAAGTGAAAGGACAGAGTATACTTGGGAAAGAGGACTTTATGGAGAGCCTGATAGACTATGTAAAAGGGTATCGGGATATAAAAGAAATACCTATGGGTCAGAGATATGCAAGCAGACGGGAGCTTGACGTATTATTTGATGAAGAAATAAAAGGTGACAGGAAAAAGCGGAAGGAAAAAGTGCAGGAAGCAGTAGAAAAACATGGTTACAGCCAGAAAGAGGTTGCGGATTACATCGGCATACATTATTCTGTAATAAGCAGATTACTTAAAGGGCGACCCTGAAATGCAAGAAACAAGACTTGAACCCCAATGCTGCTCTGCGATTTACTTATTTCTTCCTCAATTTCTCTATACTTTATCACATCTTAGAAACATATGCAACTCTAATTGCTGACACAAAGAACCCCGCACACGTCCATTTGCACGAGCACAAAAAAATAGTGTTAAACAGAACGGGGGTTAAAAAAATTACCCGATTTTTCTAAGGAATTCCGCAAGTTTTATAATACTTGTCTGTCCGTATTTCTTTAAATCAAGAAGATGCCTGTCCCCGGTTACAAGAAAATCTGCTTTTGAATGTTCTGCGCATTCGAGGATTCTGTTATCAGGTTCATCATGCAATATCTTGATCCTGCTTCCTGGTTTAACAACGGTTGAAACAGAGCCGATATGTTTGATTGTGGCTGTTATCTGTTCGTCACTCCACAGGAACTTCTCTTTGAGCTTTCCGGCTGTTTCAGTAAGGATCGGCACAGAGGTATAGAGTCCTATCTTCTTTTCAACAGTAAGGAGGTATGCTTCCTCTGCCTTGCCTCCTGGTGTAATGAATGCGGAAATGTAGATGTTTGTGTCGAATACGGCCCTGATCACTACCGGCCTTCGAAAACGATTTTTTCGATCTCTTTCTCTGTTATTTTCAGCTCCCTGGCTTTCCTTGCACCGTACCTCTGCAGAGTATAGAACTCTTTTTTGAGTTTTTCCTCCTTGTACAGTTCAAACATTTCCCGGAAGAGCTGGCTGATCGTTTCCCCTTGAATCTTTGCTATCTTTCTGTACTCCTGTGCAGTTTCCGGGGGTACGGATATGGTTATGGCTACCCTCTGTCGTTTTTCCATTAGAACCTCCTATGGTATTACCATGTAATACCATAACACAGATAATCATGCCCCGTCAATGCAGGTACTGGAGGGCAGGTCATAAGAAGTACACTTTTTATACCTGATAATCAAACTGACCTTTTTTATCCACAATTAATACCTGTAGTAGTCAGACTTGAACGGTCCTTCCTTGGGAATATCGAGATACCCGGACTGGGCATCGGTAAGCGTGGTCTAAACCTCATAAATATTAAAAGTATAGTAACTGCCTATCCCGGCGGGTTGGGCTCCCGGAGAGCAGGTTTCTGTATTACCGGTTCTTAAGTATTATCAGGTTTTCAGCCAACAATTGCAAGTAAACGAGTGAAGATTTGATGCCCAAAAACTTTTCCTCTCATGTTTCATCCCTCATGGTAAGGCCGGGAAGGTCAAAAGTTTTCCCCTCTATCAATGGGATTCAGGGGTGTGTTCCTCTTCATGGTTCCTTATATTAACCCGTTAACTATTATCAGAGAAACTTGTTTGTCTGTAATATCAACCGCTTAACCGGTTAAAACCCTGTATTTGTTCACAGGGAAAACTGAATGCCTGAATCTCTGCGGTATAAATGTGCCGTATAGTGTTATAGTAACAATATGTATATCATGGATAATTGGAAAAAATTTTTAAAAGGAGTTTCAATATGGACGATGGATTTGAGTTAAGAGTATCTGATAGAAAAGGGGAAGGCATTTTTGCGACGAGATCATTTAAGATTGGTGAAATCGTAATGGTCGGAGTAATCGAAAAAAGACTGGAGGAGAATCACTCTCATGCTTCACAGATAGGCGAAAATGAATATGTGTTTCACTCTGGATCAATAAGTAAGGTTAATCATTCCTGTGACCCTAATTGCGGTATCAGAATCAATGAAACCGGTGCCCATGACTTTGCAGCCATAAGAGAAATTATCGCTGATGAAGAAATAACCTTTGATTATGCCATGAGAAATTATGGTGTTGATTATTTCCCGAAACAGTGCATGTGCGGCTCGGAAATATGTCGTGGTAAAGTTACCGGTTGGAAGGATTTACCTGAGGCGAGGAAAAAGGCATACGAGGGGTTTGTTGCTCCTTACCTTCTTGAAATGGATGCCAGGTACTGTGCTGAACAAACATAGTACGTAATTCATCGTTTTGCTAAGGTTTCCTCTTCTACCCAGGTAAAAAGGTGATTTTTATGTCTGGCATCTAAGAGTTTAAAAAGAGGCGGCGGAAAGGTCATGTGGTTATACATAGGTTTATGTATTTTCTTAAGCATCTGGATAATTCTGTGTATATATGTCTTTTCCGGGATAAAAAAGACCTACGACAGAGCCGGGGTATTCACTGACAAACTTCTGAATACCTGGTTTGTTATGTGGGCATTTCACCATATACCGGTTATACTGTCAGCGGGGATGATCGGGTTTCGTTCCTTGCGTATATCCACAGGACAGGATGTTTCAAAGCTTGTTACCTCCGGGATATACCGGTGGAGCAGGAACCCGCAGTTTATCGGCTGGGTATTGATGCTTTCAGGCATATCGCTTGCCGGACGGTCAGGATTGGCCTTTGTGCTTACCGGGGTGTTTGCTATCGTGATTCATTTGTACACTACACGTATGGAGGAGCCTTATCTTGAGCGTTTGTATGGAGAGGGATACCGCCAATATAAATTGAGCGCTCCAAGATATATCGGGATACCAGAAAAAATAAAGGGAAAATAAAATGCTTGTGGGCCTTACCGGTGGTTTTGGATGCGGAAAGTCCACCGTGCTTAAGTTATTTGAAAAACTCGGCGCTACTGTACTCAGCGCTGATTCAATCGTTCATGACCTGTTAGAGAGAGCAGAGGTCAGGGATTCCATAGTGAAGATGTTTGGCCCGGATATACTCGGAAGGGGAGAGATTGACAGAAAGAAACTCTCTAAAAAGGTCTTCTCTGATGAAATCCAGAGAAAGAAGCTGGAGAAGCTGATACATCCCCTTGTTCTTGAAACAATAGATCAGACATATAAGAAGGCTGCTAATCCAACCTCCAACCTGAAAGTTATTATGGTCGTGGAGATTCCCCTGCTTTTTGAGACAGGATTTGATAAGCGGTTGGATGCCGTGGTTGTTGTCAGGTCTGAAGCGGAGGTTGTCCGCGAACGATTAAGGAGAAAGGGTTTTTCCGATGAAGAGATAGGGACAAGGGCTGCTGCTCAGTTACCGATTGATGAAAAGGCTTCCAGGGCAGATTTTGTGATAGACAATTCAGGTTCTCTGGAGGATACGGAACAGCAGGTGAGGGCGGTATGGGAAGATTTATCGAGAACCCGGAGCCAGAGATGAGAGGTTTTAAGGAGAGACATGATTAACCCTTCACTCATTCTCGTCGGGCATCCGGCCCTCCTCCGAGGAAAGTACCACGGTTCACCATCCAGGTGAAGCCTTTGTGATACTTAAAACCGTTCAGGGTTAATCATGTCTCTCCTTTACATTGCCCAATGCTGTTTTATCGCTCATTTTTTTCTGCCCGTATATATCGAGATACTTGAAATATGAACGCAGTACCTTTTTTACATAGAGCCGCGTCTCTTTATAGGGGATGTCCTCAATGAACTCATCGACTTCATTGTACTGATTGGCCTCAAGCCATCTCCTGACAGCGTGCTCTCCTGCATTA
Source organism: bacterium (assembly GCA_036244995.1). Taxonomy (GTDB): domain Bacteria; phylum Nitrospirota; class Thermodesulfovibrionia; order Thermodesulfovibrionales; family JdFR-85; genus BMS3Bbin07. Next base: position 12,948 of record BTTF01000013.1, read on the forward strand.
TAGGCTGCCACAGCCATTGGGACAGACCCGAACTCGCGAATCAACTGCCCGAGATAGTAACTGCCCAGGGTTATATTTAAATCGGGTTTCATAATTTCATCGTCCGAAAGCAACCCTGTCTTATAGCCGAGTGATTTTGCCATTCTCCGTGCGGTAAAAGGCATGAGCTGCATAAGGCCCAGCGCCCCGGACCTTGAGATTGCCTTTCTGTTAAACCTGCTTTCCTCCCGCATCACTGACAGAATAACAAGGGGGTCGATATTGTAATCAGCCGATATTTTGTCAATAATATCACTATATACAGCAGGGTAAAGGAGCGCGGAAGTCCCGGGAAATCTCTTCAGTTTGTTTGCGCAGCGGAAAGACTCATTAAATGCCCCTAAAGACTGGAGATACCTGCATATCTTCAATCTGTCATAATCCCCTTCCGGCCTGTAACTGTCAATCTCTTTTATTGCATAATCCCGCAGACCAACACTGTTGAGAAAGTCAGCCCGTTTAAGGGTTAGCGAAAGTCTGTCCGGGAAATCTACAGGTTCGGGAGTTTTAACCCTGGACAGGTTATCTATTTCCCTATTGAAGATCGGGTTCTCTTTTTTAAATGAGTCCCGGAGCTCAACTCTCCCCGATGTCAGAGTGATACCGCCGGACCTCATCCGTCCCAGAAGTGCATAGAAGGAGTCACCTGTTATGCTGCTGTAAAGTCTTTTCGCATTTTGTCCGAGACTTTCAAGTGATCTTGCCTGCCAGTAAAGATAACCCGGGTTTCTGTGCAGACGGTAGAGGTCTCTGAAATTATATGATGCACTGAGAAAATCTCCCATTAAATACTCCGTCCATGCAATATGCCAGAGTGATTGCTCCTTGCAGGGATAGTTTCTGTAGGCTGTCCTGAATATCTTCAGGGCCTCATCAAACTCCATATCACGTCTTTTCCGGATTCCTTTAAGCAGAAAGAGGGTGCAGGTCTCTTTGGTCTTTTTGTCTCTTGCCAGCTCAAGCATATTTTCAAAGAGATCATAATCACCTGCCCTGTAACAGGATATTGCCGCCTTCTGGATGTTGTCGGCCTTTTGATAATAAGAGGCTGCCCTGCTGTAATCCTTCATACGAAAATATGTATCGGCAAGGGAGGTGTAAAGTGGTTTTCTCTCACTGCCGGCCAGTTTGTTCAATCTCGTCAGGAGCAGGCTTTCGGACTCTTTCAGCCTGAGAGACCTGCGAAGGTTTTTGCTCATCAGGATGATTTCTTCTGTAGTAAGGTCATCAGGAGAGACCACATCCTTAAGCTCCGTATAATATCTATCAGCCTTAATGTATAAGGATTTAAAGATATCCCCGGCCTCTCTCTCCATTCCTGCCCTCTTTAAGGTCTTTGCATAGAGATACCGGGCTTCCTGGTCAGAAGGAAAGTCCTTAAGATAATCCCTGATCGCCTTCAGGATAATTGAATAGTAGCAAGCATTCCTTTCAAAACACCCGTCTATCTCCGGCCATATATCCTGTTCGTCAAGGGTTGCATAGAGGGCTTTAATCTTTAACAACCGTACATCTTTAGAGAGGTATGTCCCCTGATAGAGAGAAAGAAATTCATCTATATCCTCAAGGCTCTGATAATAATCCCCTTTCGTGTAGGCATCCATGGCACTGAGAAACAGGATATAATCAGTGAAGAGGTAGGTTTCCCCACTATTGAGAACCAAACGTGTTATTACTTCATTATATTGTCCTGTCTCAACAGGACTATTCAGTACCCTGTTCCCGGTCCCGGCAAAAGCGGCATTTGTGTAACCGGTAAAAACCGGGAAAGCGATAAGAGCGAATAAAATAATGAGAAAATATCTAAATCTCTTTTTCATATGACGATCTGTGTTTTTTATTTTGACCAGTCATATCTCCGTCTCTTTCTGTGGTGTACATATTTGTCTGCAGACAGCGCTGCCACACAACCATTTGCTGCAGCTACCACCACCTGTCTGACCTCCACACAGGTGACATCGCCTGCTGCAAAAACCCCCGGCTGATTTGTCTCCATCATCCTGTTCGTTATGATGCATTCTTCATCGCTGATATCAATGGAGAAATTGAGAAAATCAACTACAGGCTTGTTTCCGTGAAGATAGACAAAGACCCCGTCCATGGGCAATACCTTCTCTTTATCAGAGTTTCTGTCCATCAGTTTTATCCTCTCAACTACCTCGCTTCCCTCAATAGATAAAACAGCATGACCGGTGAGGATTTTCAGATTGTCAATTTTAGGCAGGTGATGTTCGTCTGAAAGCTTGAGTGACTTTGATGGAGATATCAGATACACAGTCTCCGCAAAGCGTGTAAGCAACTCAGCTTCCTTCACGGCCTCCTCTGAATCTCCTATAACACAAACCGTCTTGCCCCTGAAAAACGCAGCATCACATGTCGCACAGTAACTTACACCTTTCCCAAGGAGTTCCTTCTCTCCCCTGACAGTTGGCTTCCTGCCCATGGCGCCGGTCGCTAAAATCACTGCCTTTCCCTGAAAAGTCCTTTCCATTGTGTAGATTTCCTTTATCTCTTTGTCCAGATTTACACCTATGACTTGTACCTCAAGGTATTCTGCCCCGAATCGTATAGCCTGCTCCCGGAATATATCGAGAAGTTCATTCCCGGAGATGGGCTCCGTCAAGCCGGGATAGTTCTCTATCTTATCCGCAAGTGCAAGTGCCCCTGCTGTAGAGGATTTATCAAGAATAGCTGTCTTGAGGTGGGCCCTTGCAGCATACTGGGCTGCAGTAAGGCCTGCAGGGCCGCCTCCGATAATCAGAACATCATAAATGTCGTCTTCACCCATTAGCAAAACACCTCCATTGCAAATTATCAACTCCTGATTAATCAATTTTATCATAATCTGCAAGGTTTTTATTATATCCTTTCAAGCTTCCGGCATTCTTGTGATATAATTAACAAGTTCATAATGTCTGAAATAAAATCCAGAATACATTACCGGTTTAATAGTTTGGCAAATAATCCATGAAACCATTAGTCAGCTTCTTATACCTCATTACATCCGTAACGGTCATCACTCCCGGTGTCATGGTCTATCTGAACAACCGCAAGTCAAGGGTAAACAGGAGTCTCTTTCTGCTTTGTCTGGCATCATTCTTCTGGCTCTTCTTTGCTTTCCTGGCAACTTTCTCGGATAGTTATGATACATCCCTTCTCTTTTTCAGGATATGCTATGTTGGAATAGTTTTTATCCCTTCAACCTTCTACCATTTTGCCCATGAATTCGTGGGCAGAACCTCCGGAAAGAGAATAGCCGCCTGTTATTTCATATCTACCATGTTTGCCTTCACGGTCTTAGGCACACGCTACATGATAAAAGGTCTCTTCTTATATCCCTGGGGTTTTTACCCTGCAGCATCAAACCCTCTTCACCTTATCTTCATCCTCTTCTTTCTGATTACACTATTCTCAGCCCTCTATCTGATATATAAAGAGATCAGGAAAAAGAATGTACCGTCTATACAAAGGACCAAGCTTAAATACATCTTTACAGGGTTACTGGTTGCATCCATTGCATCTGTTGACTTCCTTGGTAACTACGGTATACCGGTGATGCCACTCGGTTTTATCTTCATGTCACTTTTTACGTTTATCCTCTCATATGCAACTCTCAGACATCAACTTCTTGATATCAGAGTGGCCTTTGCAAGGTTATTCCTTCTTTTTATAACCGCCGTTATTGTCACCGGGATACCTTTTCTTTTAGGTATAAAGCTCCTTGGCCCCGGATTATGGATGATTCCGGTATTCGTTGCCCTTATACTCGCTGTTTCTGCTCCGCTCCTGTATATTTATATAGGGGAACATACGGAAAATTTACTGTTAAAGCAGCAAAGACGTTACCAGCAGACCCTTCTGTACGCATCCCATGGTATGTTATATAAAAGAAACCTGAACAGATTACTCAAGTTTGTAGTAATATTATTAACTCTCGTTGCACGGCTGAGATATGCTGCAATATATCTGTTTGATGAAGAGTCGAACTGTTTTGAACTAAAGGCAGAGAGGCCTCTGCTTCCGAAAAAGCCTCCAACACTCGATATGGAAAACCCTGTTGTCGGGAAAATATCAAAAAAAGAGATACTGAACAGGGATGAACTCCTCAGCAGGGGGAAAGGCCGCAGGGTGGTTGACGTGATGGAAAGGCTTAATGCCGCTATTATCATACCATGCTGCACCCGGCAAGGCATTGTTGGATTTCTTGCTTTTGGAAACAAGAAATCCGGCCGGCACTTCTCCCCTGATGAGATTGATACATTTCTTACACTGTCCAACCAGTTTGCACTTGCAATCGAGAACGCATTGTATCTGAAAGACCTCGAGAAGGCAGGGTCTGAACTCTTCCATGCTGCAAAGATGTCGTCTCTCGGAACCATGGCCTCCGGGTTGGGACATCAGATAAATAACCGGCTGCATACAATCCTGCTTGCAGTAGAATCGATCAATATCATGTACTCAGACACATTCAACAGGAGGGGGAAGGAACTCATCGATTCCATAATAAACAACATAAAACTGGCTGAAGATACGATTGAAAAGCTCAGAAACTACTCAAAAACCTCCTCTGAAGGAGTCTCTGCAGTAATGTTAAAGGATGCAGTTGAAAGCGCCTTTGAGATGTTGAGACTGAAGAGTTCTGCTTTCAGTCGAATAAGGCTTGAGGTCGATATCGGGAGTTCCTTAAAGGTTTTGGGTAACCTGTCACAGTTGAGAGAGGTTTTTTTCAATCTCCTTGACAACGCCGACAATGCCATAAGGCAATCTCTTGCAAAAGGCAATGATATGGAACCACTGATCAGAATACGGGCAAGGGCATCGGAAAAGGGTATGTTTGAGGTTGTGATTGAGGACAACGGTATCGGGATCAGAAGGGATGACTTCGACAAACTGTTTGTTCCGTTTTACACAACCAAGGCATCATCATCGCATGGTACAGGTCTTGGTCTCTATATAGCAGATAAGATAATAGAGCTGCATGGTGGTACAATAAGGGTTGAATCAGTAAATGAAAAGGGAACAAAGTTTATCATAAGGCTCAAAGGAGCTTAAGAATCAAAAGTATTTTATTATATTGTAACGGGTGTTTCTCTGGGCAGGCCTGAACCCTGCCTGCCTGATTGAGTTTATTATATCCTCACATGTAACCCTGTATGAAACCCCTGCGGCCTTTACCACATTTTCCTCGATCATTGTAGAGCCGAAATCATTAGCGCCAAACCTCAGGGCAGCCTGCGCCATTTTCAGGCCCTGTGTGACCCAGGATGCCTGAATGTTTCTGATGTTGTCGAGATAGAGCCTTGAGAGTGACAGGACCCTGAGATAATCAACTGCGGTGGCAGGAATCAGTTGCGGGTTGCGGGTTCTGACTTCTGAGTTGCGAGTTGCGGGTTGCGGGTTGCGGGTTTTTATCTGACTTCTGACTTCTGACTTCTGTCTTGCAATCTCTGTATTTCCCGGTTGAAAAGTCCAGGGAATAAAGGCTGTAAAACCACCGGTCCTGTCCTGAAGCGCCCTTATGACATCAAGGTGTTCAATGATGTCCTCCTCTCCTTCAATGGAACCAAACATCATGGTTGCGGTGCTCTTTATCCCGATTCCATGGGCTTCCTCCATGACCTCAAGCCATTCGGACGACCTTATTTTTTTCGGACTTAACACCGCTCTCACCCTGTCCGACAGGATCTCGGCGCCTCCGCCGGGAATTGAATCAAGCCCTGCATCCTTGAGAGTCAAGAGGGTTTCCCTGAGGGTAAGACCGGATTTTCCGGCAATGTAACTTATCTCAGGTGGTGAAAAACCATGCACATTTATATTGAACTCTCTTTTTATGGACTTCAGCATTTCTGTATAAAAGGAGAGGTCCAGCGCAGGATGGAGCCCGCCCTGGATGAGTATCTGCGTACCACCCTGATGTATCGTCTCCCTGATCTTTTCAAAGAGCTGCTCCTCATTCAGGATATAGGCCTCCGGAGAGTCCGGGTCCCTGTAAAATGCACAAAACCTGCACTTATTTATACAGACATTGGTATAGTTGATATTCCTGTCCACAATAAAGGTAACGATACCATCCGGATGGAGGTCTTTCCTTATTCCGTCTGCTATCCTTCCAAGCTCAAGGAGCTCGGAATTCCTTAACAGACTTAATGCTGTTTTTTTATTTATTCTCATTTTTTCACTCATAGACCTTCACTGTTTCATAAAAAGCATCCCTTTCAACAGGTACTTTACCCGCCTTTCTGATAAGGTTTATCATCTGCTCCTTTGCAAGCCCTTCCCCTGTCATCGCACCTGCAGCGTGGGTAATCTTCTCTTCAATGACTGTGCCGTCAATATCATCTGCGCCGAACAGGAGTGCCACCTGTGAGAGTTTTTCACCAAGCATAACCCAATATGCCTTTATGTGGGGAAAGTTATCAAGCACAAGGCGGCTGATTGCGATTGTCTTTAAATCATCTATTCCCGAGGGATACCGGCCACCCATGTCTGTATTTCCGGGATGATAGGACAGGGGGATGAATGCCTGAAAACCGCCTGTCCGGTCCTGGAGTTCTCTCAATCTTACAAGGTGGTCAACCCTGTCTTCATATGTTTCAAAATGACCATACAACATTGTAGCATTTGTCTTTATACCACATAAGTGTGCTGTCTTGTGAACTTCAAGCCACCTTTCACCTGTTATCTTTTCAGGACAGAGCCTCTTCCTTATACTACTTGCAAATATCTCCGCCCCTCCACCAGGCATGGCGTCAAGACCGCTGTCTTTCAGACTTAACAGGGTATCTCTGAGGCCAAGGTTGCTGATCCTTGAAAAGTAATCCACCTCAACTGCTGTAAATGCCTTGATATGGATATGGGGAAAATGTTCCCTGAGCGCTCGCAGCAGACTCAGATAATACTCAAAGGAGCGGTCAGGGTGGAGTCCTCCGACTATATGAACCTCTTTGAGACCTTCAGGAGAGAGTTCAATTTTCCTTAAAATCTCATCAATTGAGAACTCAAAGGAGCCTTTTTCACCCTTTGACCTGCTGAAGGCACAAAAACGGCATCGGTTTATGCATATGTTTGTGGGATTTACATGGCGGTTCTGGATAAAATAAGCCCTGTTGCCGTTTTTTTTCGCTGCAACAGAGGTCGCAAGTTTACCCAGTGTGTGGATGTCATCATCCTGAAACAGGGTAACCGCTTCTTCAAAAGTGATCCTTTTGCGGGCAATGATTTTCTTCTCTATTGTCTCAATCATATTCTTTGTTGTTCTCACAATTCACACTACTCGGCATAAGCGTACACTTTATTCCTCCCGGAGCCTTTGGCAAGGTACAGGGCCTTATCTGCATTGTCTATAATATCTTTCCTGTTTAAAGCATGATCCGGAAAGGAAGCAACACCAATACTGAGTGTGATTTTTGCTTCTTTTCCATTTAAACGCAATGTCTGGCTTTCCACTGCTTCCCTGATCCTTTCTGCTACTACCATTGCCCCTTCCAGAGGTATCTCCGGCAATATAACAGCAAATTCCTCTCCACCATATCGAGCTGCAAAATCAACAGTCCTTATATTCTCAACGAGAGTGCAAGAGATTCTCTTCAGTGCTTCATCACCGGACACATGGCCGTATGCATCATTGAATTCTTTAAAATGATCGATATCTATCATTAGCAGACTTACCTTGTAACCAAACCTCCTTGCCCTTTCAATCTCCTCATCGATCCTTTCCTGAAAGGCCCTGTGGTTGTTTAATCCGGTAAGGCCGTCTGTGCTTGCCATCTTTACTATTTCTTCATGAAGATTAACCTTTTCAATGGCAAAAGCAGAGTGAAAGGCAAGAGTTAGCAGGAGGTCTTCATCCTCTGATGAAAAAGAGCGTGAACCTTTCTTGTCAGACACAGCAAGCACCCCTACGGCCTTCCTCCTCAACATAATGGGAACAATAAGCAGGCTCTTTATGTCGGGATGTTTATCCGGGAAACCCTGAAAATCAGGTACTTCTCCAATATTTTCTGTTCTCAGCGGGGTCAGTTCCTTAAAAACTTTTTTTATAACGCCCCTGACCTCGGTTTTGCAATTCCCGGTAGGCCCCAGGGAAGAATAGAAATCCGTTATCCTTTCATGGTTGTCAATTATAATAATGGCTGATTTTTCCGCCCTGAGGAGGTCCTTTACCCTGTCCATAATACTTTCAAGGACCACTTCTCTATCCATGGTTGTATGGAGATGGGCAGAAAGTTCATTGAGTATGTTCAGCTCCCTTATTATCCTCAGATATCCCTTTACCATGTTTTTATACTTCCGTTCCTTCTTTATAAAAAGGAAAAGGAGAATAAGGATGATGATCAGAAGGGAGATTAAAACTATAGTTGTTAATCCCGTCAACACACTGTCCCGACAAAGGATGAAACGGTCTTCCTGACGGATGGATCAAAGAGTATCCTTGCATGGTTCAGGGCTGAATTGTAGTGTTCGGAAGTATGCGGAGCCTCTGAACTCTCTTTAGTGACCAGGCCATCCCCCTTTCCCTTTATCAGCTCTTCGGGCAATATCCCTTCAGGAACGAAGGAAGTCAGAACATCCGGTATTGAGAAGAGCTTTTCCGGCGTCATGATACCTTTAATCCGGTCTTCACGCCATCTGTAAATTGTAAAAAGTGTTGGGTCTGTTCCGCCAAAAGAGAGAGTCTTTATTGTAGCAAGTCTTTTATTGTCAAGCCCTGAAATAAATGGTGACTCCGGCAGCATTTCCCGGATAGCTTCGCTTTTAAGGAACTCCGTTATCCTTTTGATGGTACTCCTGGCCGTACCTTTCTCTGCATTCTCAAAAAAGGGGTAGATAATCCTTGAAATCCCGGAAAGTGATCCGGCCAGCTTTGCCAGGTTACTTCCATGATGGGGAGTTGCCAGGGTAATAAGTGCCGGGCATTTAATGTTCAGCAACTCTATGGCCTTCCTTGCAACAAGTCCGCCCCTGCTGTGAGTTATGAAAATTATACCGTTTTTTGTGAGTTGATGGTGATGCTTCAGTAAAAGCTCAAGCTCTCCCACAAGGGTCATGCAATCCGAGGCAGGACGCCTCTGGGAGTAAGCCATAACAGTATACCCGGATGCTCTGAGATCGTGAAAAACGGTTTTTAATGTCCTGGGTTTCAGCCCGGTGGTAATCCGGTTCTTTATTGAAGGTGCAACAGAAAATTTTGATTTGATTAAAGGTTCTTTTTGTTTTGATATATCGGCATTCCCTGGTGCTTGGGATAATAGAACCGTTATGGGAAATTTCCCTGTAAGTATCCTTGCCTTTTCCGGCTCTGTCCATATGTTCAAACTCATGCCCAGGCCATGAATGAAAAGGCAGCAGGGACGATCCTTGAATCCCTGGTGAAAAATGACGTCAGGGAAACGATCCATTAATCCGGCGGTTTATTTGCTTTTAACTTCCTGACTATCTCGGGTAACTGGTCTTTCAACTCAGGATGTTTTCTGCCAAGGAACAATTTTATTCCTTTTAGTTCAAGCTTGACATCTTCAACCTCCGATACCGCTGCATCAAGTCTCTGAATCTCCGACACAAGTGTCTGAATCTCCTTTTCCAGGAGGCTTATCTTCTCACTCAATTCCCTTTCTTCTTTCATGGCCCCCTCCCCAGTCAATAGATTTGAATCTTTCGTTAAAAAAGTTAAAAAGCTGAAAGAGTTATAAGTAATAAGCAAGACTGTCCGGTTTCCTGCTCACCTGTATAAAACTGCTTCTATCGTTTATTCTTCATTCTCCTGCGGAGTTTTTTATGCTTGTGCTTGTTAATCTTTTTTTTACGCCACTTCTTGACATTGCCCACTCAATCACCTCCCTTTTTTCAGTTTTACAATATGTCGATTGACAATCTTTAATTACCGGTTTTTGTTCTTACCTGTTCCATGAATGCCTCAAGTTGCAACTCTGTAGTTGAAGAATCGGCTCCGTCATAGGGGATACTGATTGATGGAATTCCATATTTCCTGGTAACTCCCCTCATAATGGCTGTCACAACAGTACCGGGCATACATCCAAAAGGCATGGCATTTATGATCCCGGAAACCCCCTTCCCGATCAGATCGATAGACTTACCTATGCTCATGATGGCCTCTCCTTCAAAGGATTCGTGCAGATATGGGGAGGCCTTCTTCAATACATCCCCTGTATCAGGTTCGTGTAAGGTTTTCAAAAAACCATTGAACTGCTTTTCGAGGCTGCCGCTTATTCTCTTTTGAAAGAGCCTTTTTAAGAGAATAGTTATAATACCAGAGATGTCTTTTTTTCGCAAGGTCTTTTTCAGGGACATCAGGTTTATGTAATAAATCCATTCATCCACCGGGGAAAGCCAGACTTCACCTCCAAGGGTTTCTATCTTTCTGACGAGGTCCTCGTTAGAGAACCTGTTGGACCTTACGAAAATCTCGCCCACTATTCCTATCAGGGGTTTTTCTCCATGCTCGGTGGGGAGGTTTTCAAAATCTTTTTTCATCTGTGACATCACCGGCATTATGTTGCCGTTGGAGCCGCTCAGGGTTGTGGTCAGCTTCTGCAGGTATTGATGATAGAGCTTATCTGCAGAGCCTTTCTCCTTTTCGTAGGGTCTGCTCTCATGAAGACATTTTATGAGGATTTCAAAGGCCACAATTCCCTCCCAGGATCTTGACACAAAATCCTTGCCGACGATCCCGAGGTCCTGATAAAAAGTTACATCCTGCACAGGCGTGAATATGGGCACATCCTTAATCCCGACTTCATCAAGTACCATCCTGTGAAAGACATTGTATTGACCGAATCTGCAGGGCCCTGTACCCGAGGGCATAAAGAAGGCTGACTCTTCCGGCTTGAAATCTCCGGAAAAGACCTTTTTGAGCATATCCCCGGTTGTAACTGTGCATGGATAACACTCCTTTCCCGTAACATATCTCCTGCCGAATTCGAGCGCTCCCGCATCGGTCTCGGGTAATACCTCAGCAGGTATACCGCAATGTTCAAATGCCGCCTTCAGGGCAAAGGCGTGATCGGACATCCTCGGCAGATAAACAGTCCTCTGTTTCCCTGATGACCGTTTGACTGAAAACTCCACCTTCTGCGGTATAGGGGTCTCTCTATACTGTATTTTCCCGGTAGAAATCCGGGCATCAATGCTATCGAGAAATGCCTCGCATCTTGTGATTGCACCGGCATCAGCGCTATGCTCATCTATCTCGACATAGAGATATGGTTTTCCGGAAAGTTCCTTTTCAAAGAATTTCTGTATAAAGGAATCAGGCCCGCAGGAAAAATTTCCTATAAAAACAGGATAGAGGAATTTATTCTTCTTAATGGCCCTTGCCGCCTTCAGTATCCTCTGACCGGACCTCCAGTACATATCAGGCCAGTCATTATGGATATCCTCTTCAGAAAGGAAATCCATCGGCAGGGAAAGTACATCAAGGGAGGCAAGTTTTCTCGGTATTTCAAGATTTACACCCATATCAAAGGCATTATAAGCCCGGCCCACTATTACCACGGTCCGTCTGTTCAGGGTGGACAGAACCTCCCTGCCCCGAGTCTTGATGTTTCTTGTAAATTCATCCTGTGTTTCCTGTGCCTTTTTCATTGCCCTTCTGATCTCACCGGAGGTAATGCCGAAATGCCTCATGGTCCTTTTGATCTCTTTTAAAACAAAGGGATCCCCTTTTTTCAGTTTTATAACAGGCGAGACAACAGTGGCATTTTCAAAGGCTACACGTATCTGATACGGGAAACTCTGGGTAAGGGGGCAGGCATGGCCTTCTTCATATGGGTCATCCATAGAGTTCATGTTTATAAAACTTGGTATAAAGAGGGTCTCCACACCCTCCTGAAGCAGATGCCTCACATGCCCGTGTGAGACCTTGACAGGAAAACATGTCTCGGCCAATACCGTTTCAAGCCCGAGACTGACGATTCTCCTGTTTGTTTTGGGTGAGACCACCACCTCAAAACCTAACTCCCACAGGAGTGTGCTCCAGTATGGAAGATAATCATGAAAGTAAAAGACATACGGGATTCCTATTCTGCCTCTGCGGAAAGTTGCGCCTGATTCCTTTACTTTTTCAGCACGTTCTGCATGTGACCTCCAGAGTTCTCCTTCCCTGAAGGCAAAGAGGTCAGGTATTTCCGTCTTTACCCTTCTTCGTACATCGTACTTTTCACACCTGCCGCCATAAAAGAGGAAGTCATCCTCTCCGTCGATCTTAACCCTGTTAATCTCACACATGTTTTCACAGCTCCTGCACTCAAAGGAACTCTGCCGGTAGGGCCTGCCGGCAAGGTCAAAACCCTTGAAGGAAGTTCCTGAAAAAGCAGCCTTCCCTGAGGACTTTTCTCTTGCAGCCTGCATATGCTCCCTTGCTATCATGGCCATTCCTATGGCACCCGTTACATCGTGGTTCGGCGGTACGGTTACGGTTCTTCCCGTAAACTTCTCAAAGGCTGCCACTACCGTTTTGTTAAACGCAGTTCCACCCTGGAAGAAGATATGATCTCCTATGTGTCTTCCCGCAACCACACGGTTGATATAGTTTTCCACTATGGAGTATGCAAGGCCGGCAAGGAGATCGTTTTTTTGGGCTCCGCGCTGGAGGTTTGCCATAAGGGAATTCTCCATGAATACAGTGCACCTCTCACCGAGCCTGCATGGATTGGTTGATGAAAAGGCACAGTCGGCAAACTCGTCCTTGATCGAGATGCTCAGTTTCTCGGCCTGTTCTTCAAGAAATGAGCCTGTGCCGGCAGCACATGCCTTGTTCATCTCAAAGTCCACTATTATGCCGTCGCGGAGGGAGATATATTTTGAATCCTGCCCCCCGATTTCAAAAATTGTATCAACTTCGGGGTCTATAAAAACGGCTGCTGTTGCCTGTGCGGTAATCTCGTTTTTTACGATATCAGCGCCGACAAAGTCTGCAATCATGTACCTGCCGGAGCCTGTAGTGCCAACGCCGCATATCTCGACATCATCGTCCACCTCTTTTCCTACCTCCAGCAGACCCTGCCTGACAGCCTCAATAGGTCTTCCTGCCGTCATCAGGTACCTCTTTGCAATCAGTCTGCCATCTTCATCTATAACGGCAAGGTTTGTGCTGATGGAACCGATATCAATACCCAGATAAACCTTTTTTTTCTGCTCCTGTTTCTCCTGTAATCTTTTTTCCTCCCTGCCTTCTGCCTCCTGCCCCCCGGCTTCTGTCACCAGGTGTCTCTCTCTGAACCCGTCTCCTTCTTCAATGAGCGGCCTGTGGCCTGAATCATTCTGTCTGAGTGAGGAGAGAGTCTCTTCAAGTTTACCGAAGTTCAGGACAGTTGCCTTCTCATCACTCAACGCCTTGAGAGCAGCTCCGATTGCCCCCATGAAGGCCGTATGCTCCGGAATTATCAGCTCATCAAGCTCGAAAATCTCCTTGAATGCCTTTATCATACCCTTATTCAGTGCCACCCCTCCCTGAAAGGATACCTTGGGAGGCACCGGTCTTCCCCTTACGATTGAGCCTTTAAAATTCCTTGCCACCGCAAAGCAGAGTCCGGCCACAATATCGTCCATAGGTGTGGCAATCTGTTGCAGATGGATCATGTCCGACTTTGCAAAGACACTGCAACGCCCTGCAATCCTCGGAGGATTTTTAGACCTCAATGCCGTCTCACTGAATTCCTCAATACTCAATCTCAGCCTCTCTGCCTGCTGGTCAAGGAAAGAGCCGGTACCTGCCGCACAGACTGAATTCAGTGAAAAGTCTTTTATTGCATTGCCTTCAAGGATGATAAGTTTTGAATCCTCTCCACCCATTTCAATAATGGTATTGACCTCCGGATAGAACCTCTTCGTGGACGTACCGTTGGCCACAAGTTCATTGATATGAGCGGCACCTGTAGCCCTTGCCATTAGCTTCCCGGTAGACCCTGTAAAAACTATCATGAATTCCGGATAATCGGAAGAGACCTCCCTCAGAACCTCTATGGCCGTATTTACAGGATGCCCCTTATGCCGGCGATAGACAGTCAGGAGAACATTTTCCTGCTCATCAATAATGGCTATTTTAACACTTACAGAACCACAGTCCAGACCTGCCGTAAGGGCCATCTCTTAACCTCCCTAAACCCCTCATGATATTTCAGTATTATTTAAAAGTAATGAATAGTTTATACAAAAAGCTCACGTTGGGGCAATCTTAGTGGTAATATATCATAATGACTTATCTTAGAATAAAAATAAAAGTAAAGGGCCTTGTTCAGGGTGTGGGATTCAGACCGTTTGTCTTCAACCTTGCCAGTTCTTTAAACCTCAAAGGTTTTGTGAAAAACACTTCTGAGGGTGTAGTAATAGAGATTGAGGGAAAGAACTCGGGGGTCTTTCTGGAGCGTCTCGGAAGTGAAAAACCGGCACTTTCCGATGTAGAGTCAATTGATGTAAAGGCAATTGATGTAGAGTCAATCGATGGCGGAAAACTTCCTGAATACGGGTTTAAGGATTTCACCATTTTGCCGAGTGAGGATAATGGCAGCATAACCCATGTCTCTCCGGATATATCCATCTGCAATGACTGTCTGTCTGAACTTCTCAACCCCACGGACAGGAGATACCTCTACCCGTTCATAAACTGTACAAACTGTGGTCCGAGATACTCTATCACAAAGGCGGTACCATATGACCGGCCAAACACCACAATGGGTCGTTTCAATATGTGTCATGACTGCAGCAGTGAGTATGAAAACCCGGGAGACAGGAGATTTCATGCACAGGCCAATGCCTGTCCTCTCTGTGGTCCCCGGATCAGCTTTCAGATTGAAAACCCTTTATTTAAAGGGTATGAGGGTGAAGAACCGGTTTCTTCAGCAATCAAGGTGCTTAAGGCAGGTGGCATTGTTGCCGTAAAAGGCCTTGGGGGTTTTCATATTGCCTGTGATGCTGAAAATATGGATGCTGTAAACCTGCTGAGGGAGAGAAAACAGAGGATTAACAAACCCTTTGCTCTGATGGCACCTGATATGGATACCGTAAGAGGGCTCTGTTATGTAACAGATGAGGAGTCTCGGCTCATGCTCTCCCGCCGGAGACCGATAGTGCTCCTGAAGAAAAGACCTGACTGCAAACTGCCGGAGGAAGTGGCTCCAAAAAACCGGTGCCTTGGTTTTATGCTTCCCTATACCCCGCTTCACCACCTCCTCTTTTTCTATCCGGAAAA
Source organism: bacterium (assembly GCA_036244995.1). Taxonomy (GTDB): domain Bacteria; phylum Nitrospirota; class Thermodesulfovibrionia; order Thermodesulfovibrionales; family JdFR-85; genus BMS3Bbin07. Next base: position 28,192 of record BTTF01000013.1, read on the forward strand.
GGATGGAGAAGGAGAAGGGGGACCGAATTTCCGTTGCCTGATAATGACGAGTGGAAACCTTTCGGAAGAGCCGATAATACATGAAAACGAGGCTGCAATGGAGGGGCTTGCAGGGATTGCAGACGCGTTTTTACTGCATAACAGGGATATATTCATGAGGGTGGATGATTCGGTTGTACGGAAAAACGTTTTTATCCGCCGCTCAAGGGGCTACGTGCCGGAGGCGATAGCGCTTGGAGAGACAGGGCCTGAGGTGCTTGGCGTGGGTGCGGACCTGAAAAATACCTTTACCCTGACCAGGGATACCTATGCAATACCGAGCCAGCATATCGGTGATATGGGAAATTTTGAGACGCTGAAGTTTTTTGAGGAGACACTTGAAAACCTCAAATTACTTTACAGGATCAACCCTGTTGCCATAGCCTTTGACATGCATCCAGGGTATTATTCGACAAGGTGGGCAGAAGGACAACCTTTAGATGGCTTAAAGGTACAGCATCACCATGCACATGTGGCCTCTGTCATGGCAGAGGCAGGGCTTAAGAATGAGGTTATAGGCGTGACCCTTGACGGTTCCGGCTATGGGACTGACGGCAATATCTGGGGCAGTGAGTTTCTGATTGCCAACCTCAAAGGATTTAAGCGTCTCTGTCACTTCAATTATATGGCGCTTCCAGGCGGCGAGATGGCAATAAGGGAGCCCTGGAGAATAGCCCTGGGCTGGCTGCAGGAGGTGACCGGAGGGGATGCCTTGCAGTACATTGAGAGCGTCGGCTTTCTGAACCGCTATGGAGAGGCGAGAATTAAAAATGTGTTGAGGCTTATTGATCTGCCGGAGTTTACCCCCTATAGCTCAGGAGCCGGGAGATTGTTTGATGCCGTGGCTGCAATAACCGGTATAACCGATACAAACACCTATGAAGCTGAGGCAGCAACAGCACTTGAGTCTTGTGCTGCAGAAGGTGTTGCTGAAGATTACCCGGTGGATATAAAGTTTGCCGAACCCATGATTGTGGATTTCTCCTTTACATTGCTGAGGATATTGGAGGACATGACGTCCGGAACCGGCAGGAGTATTATATCCGCACGGTTTCATAATACCATCATTACAACTATAATAAGGGTGGTAAATAAACTCCATAGTCTTACGGGCATAAGGGATGTAGTGATTTCAGGAGGGGTTTTTCAGAACCTTTATATTGCAGCGAGGGTTTTGGAAGGGCTTAAAGGCCAGGGTTTCAGGGTCTATCGTAACAGACGGATGCCACCCAACGATGCAAACATATCACTTGGCCAGGCGTATATCTTAAGGGAGAGGCTACGGCAGTGAAGAGTCTTATCGAAAACATACATCTGATGATGAAAGAGATCGGACGTCCGGTGAGGCTGATGGAGGTCTGCGGCACTCATACCGTTGCCATATTCCGCCATGGCATAAGGACCGTCCTGCCCGACGGGATTCTGCTGCTGAGCGGGCCGGGGTGTCCGGTCTGTGTAACATCCATTGAAGACATAGATAAAGCTGTAAAGATAGGCGGTCAGCCCGGTGTAATACTTACCACATTCGGGGACATGATGAGAGTTCCCGGTTCCCGTGAAAACCTTCAGGAGGCAAGGGCCGACGGTGCTGACATTCGAGTCCTCTACTCTCCGATGGACGCCCTCAATATTGCAGGTGAAAATCCCGACAGGAGAGTGGTATTCTTTGCAACCGGTTTCGAGACGACCTCTCCGTCTGTAGCCGCCACCCTCTGTGAGGCAGACAGAAAGGGGATTTTTAATTTCCATATATATCCAAACCACAAACTTGTGCCCCCGGCCCTGAGGGCCTTACTTGACGATGAGAGGGTTAAAGTGGACGGTTTTATCCTGCCCGGGCATGTAAGCACTATTATCGGCAGGGCCCCCTATGAATTTATTTCGCGGGATTACAAGAAGCCTTCTGTTATCGCAGGGTTTGAGGCAAGGGATATCCTTGAGACAATCGCCATGCTCCTTGCACAGCTTATCAAGGGGGAGTACAGGGTTGAGATACAATATGTCAGGGCAGTAAGGGCAGAGGGTAATCCCAGGGCCACCTCCCTCATCTCGACCTGTTTTATGCCTGTGGACACCCAGTGGCGTGGTATTGGCACGATCGCCAAAAGCGGTCTTTCCCTGCGGGAGGAGTTCAGACACAGAGATGCCTCAAAACTTTTTGATATCACGGTAGAAAGCACACCTGATATAAGAGGATGTGCGTGTGGTGACGTGCTGAAGGGCATAAAAATACCCACTGATTGTCCCCTGTATGGCAAGAAATGCACCCCTGAAAACCCTGTTGGCGCCTGCATGGTAAGTACAGAGGGAAGCTGTTCGGCATACTACAAATATAAATCAGGGACCTGATTTAGACGGACCGGGGGTTTAAAAATGCTCCCCTTTCGTGATCCAGTCCCGGGTTGGTTACTTGTCACTTCTATAAGGACTCTAATATACTAATTAGAGTCTGTGTATAAACTACAGTTATTTGTCATTCCCGCAAGTGAAGCGAGTCGGGAATCCTTCTTGAAAAACGATTCCCCGAACGCTTTCGGGAAATGACAGAAAAACGGCACCTATTCGACTTTATACACAGACTCTGATTAAATTATGGACTTCGATAAATTAGTGGAGATAATGGAGGCATTGAGGGCTGAGGACGGTTGTCCCTGGGACAGGGAACAGACCCGGCAGTCCCTGAAACCGTTTCTGATAGAAGAGGCTTACGAATTACTTGAGGCTATTGAGGAA
>BTTF01000014.1:0-30348 GCA_036244995.1 bacterium
TCAATCCCCTGATCGCCTCTCTCAAAACCTCCCGGTCACTAAAGGGATACCTCACCCCCGCTATCTCCTGATACTCCTCATGTCCCTTCCCTGCAATGAGCACAACATCATCAGGACCTGCAATCCGGACAGCTTCCTCAATGGCCCTCTTTCTGTCAGGCTCGACAATATACTCTCCCTTTTCCATACCCACTATTATGTCATCGACAATACCAACCGGGTACTCGGTTCTCGGGTTGTCCGAAGTAACGACCGCCGTGTCACTGAGTTCAGCAGCAATCCTTCCCATCTCCGGCCTCTTTCCCCTGTCCCTGTCACCTCCGCATCCAAAGACCGTGATAATGCGGCCTTGTGTCAACCTCCTGAGCGTCTCCAATACCTTTTGAAGGGCATCGGGAGTATGTGCATAGTCGACAATGGCAAGGAAACCCTGACCGGCCTTTACAGGCTCCATCCTGCCTTCAACCCCCCGGCACTGCCTCACGCCTTCAATTATCCGGCCCCATCCTGTCCCTGAGGCCACGGAGGCCCCGATGGCTGACAGTATGTTATATACATTCGTTACACCAATCAGCGGGGAACCGACATGGAACACTTCGGAGCCATACATCACAGTGAAATCAAGGCCCTCAAACCCTTCCTTTATCTCAACTGCCCGAAGCTCGGCATCATCACTGTCTATACCGCAGGTTATGATGCGAAAGTCCGCACCCTGACCCAGGCATCCCCTGATCTCCTTGACCAGCCTCCTGCCATAGGGGTCATCTATATTAACCACTGCAGCATGCCTGGTAAGTTCTAAAAAAAGCCTCTGCTTGGCCCTGTAATATGCCTCCATATCTCCGTGAAAATCGAGGTGATCCCTTGTAAGATTTGTAAATACAGCGATATCAAAGTCCGTAAAGTCAACCCTTTTCAGCGAGAGTGCATGTGATGAAACCTCGGTTACTGCATGGGTTATGCCTCCATCATACATAGCTGCAAGCATCCTCTGAAAATCCGGCGCTTCCGGAGTGGTAAACCTGCCCGTTAACTCCTGAGCACCAAGGATGTATCTTATAGTGCCGATCAGGCCTGCATTTATGCCGTCAACCGACAGGATATTGTGGAGGATGTAAGATGTGGTGGTCTTGCCGTTGGTGCCGGTAATGCCTGTAATGGAGAGCCTCCCGGAGGGATGGCCGTAAAACCTGTCGGCAATACCTGCCATGGCAGTGTATATATCCTGCACCTGCACATACGGAACATCCACTGTCAGGGTAAGTGGACTTTCGGACACAATGGCCGCTGCTCTTCTCATCAGGGCATCTTCAATGAACTCATTACCGTCAAAATGTCCACCCTTCACGGCAAAAAAGAGGTCTCCCTCTCCGACGTTCCTTGAATCGCAGGAAAGCCCCGCTATAACACAGTCACCTGTGACGGTAGCCGGCATCAATCCCTCTATAAGTTCCCTGAGTCTCATAACCATACAATCAAAAATCCTGACTCTCCCGCCCGCCCCTGACGGGCTGCCCCACCACGAGTATATTATTGTCTCCCTTATCCTCCATAGGTACAAACTTATACGTAAGTGCCTTCCCGGCTATTGCACTGAAGACAGGCGCTGCCACCTGTCCTCCATAGTATCCGCCCTCAGGTTTCCATATAACCACTATAAGGGCAAACAACGGATCATCTGCAGGGACAAAACCGACAAAGGAGCTGACAAAATGCCTCCGGGAATATCTGCCTGTACGGGGGTCAATCATCCGTGATGTCCCTGTCTTCCCTGCAACCGTATTGCCATAAACAGATGCCTTCAGCGCAGTGCCACCTTTTTCAGTAACAGTTACAAATGCCTCCCGCAGGTGTTCTACCGTATCTCCTGAAATAATCTTCACCCGCTCGGGCCTGCCTTTCCGCCACAGCACCCTGCCGTCGGGGCCGAGGGTCTTTGCAACCACATAGGGTTTTACCAGATAACCGCCATTGGCAATCACAGAGTAAGCCCTCAGCATCTGAAGGGGAGTTACCAATACCTCATACCCTATTGCCATAGCCCCGATAGTCGTTCCGGACCAGCGCTCAGGCTGCTTTACAACACCCGATACCTCTCCGGTAAGGTCAACTCCCGTCTTGTCTCCAAAACCAAAAACCTTCGCATATTTATAAAACCTTTCAGGACCAAGCTTAAGGGTCATCTTCACAGCGCCTACATTTGACGATTTCTGGATTATCTGCCTTAGGGTAAGCACCCCGTGCCTATGGCTATCCCTTATCATTTTACCCCCCACCTCTATCTCTCCTTCAGAACAATCAACCTTTGTATTCAGCGTTGCTGTTTTTTCTTCAAGGGCCGCGGCAGCCATGACAATCTTGAAGGTTGAACCAGGCTCGTAAAGGTCTGTAACGGCCCTGTTCCGTCTGTTGGCTGCCTTGTATGCACCAGGGCGGTTCGGGTCAAAGGTCGGCCTGTTTGCAAGGGCGAGTATCTCTCCGGTATGGGGGTCCATCATTATTGCAGTGGCTGCCTGGGGCTTCCACTTCTTAACCGCGCGCTCAAGTTCTGACTCAACAATATATTGTAACCCTTCATCAATGGTGAGCACAATACTGTTACCTGTCGACTCGTAATCAGCGCCCCTGTAAAGTATGTTACCGCGGGCATCCCTGGCAAGGTAAACCTTCCCGCCATCAGCTGTAAGTGAGCTATCATACCTCTTCTCCACACCCTCCCTGCCGCGATTGTCAACATCAACAAAACCCAGCACATGGGAGGCAAGAAAACCGTTGGGATAAAACCTCTCCATATCCGGCTTAACCCCGATACCTTTAAGTTTCAGCCTCTGAGCTGCTGCAGCCTGTTCAGGCAGGACCCTCCGCGCAAGCAATACATAACGTTTTTTCTCCTCTAATTTCTTTCTAAGGGTAGATGTCCTGATCCTTACAATCTTCCTGAGTCTCCGTGCAACATCATCAGGAGAATCAATCATGGACGGATCACCGTAAATGGAAAGACGCTCGAGACTTACAGCCAGTTCCTTGCCTCTGCGGTCATATATCCCGCCCCTTCTTACAAGGATTTTCTGTCCCTTTGTATGCTGTATTGTCGCAAGCCTCTGGAGCTTGTCATGATCCAACAGCATGAGCTCGGCAAGCCGGGCAAAAATGATCAGAAATCCAACTGCGATCACCGTAGCTATAATAAGCGGCCGTCTTTTCATCCCCCGACTCCCCTTAATAGCTGACAGGTAAGTTTACAGGCCTGCAAGCTGATAAAGTTAACTAACGTCTCACTTCCCACTCCCCTCTGTCAGGGGCACCCTTTAATAAATTACAGTCATCCCCGCAATCCCTGGGATTATCTTTCCCTCAGACCGGCCGTGTATGGTGTAGGGCCACGTTCGCTTTTAACAAAGAAAACCCTTTTCCTGTCGGGATAAACAAGGCCCATCTTCTTGTGTGCTATATACTGGATATTCTTCATGGATGCCATCTGGGCCCTCTTTGCAATCAGCTCCCGCCTCTCCTTTATCAGAGTGGTCTTCTGCTTCTGTAACTGCCCCAGCTCGTACTCAAAGGCAGTAACATTGGAACGAAGCCAGACAATGGAAAAAAGGAGAAAAACGGCAATGACAACCAATAACGGCTTGACAAGCCAGCCAAGGAGACTCCTTCTCTTTCTGTAAATCATAGCTTCTCCGCCCCCCTTAGTTTCGCACTCCTTGAAGAGGGATTCCTCCTCTGTTCATCCCTGACAGGAACGATCGGCTTCTTGTTAAGCCTTATCAGAGACCCTTCCTCCCTCTCGGCAGCAAGGATGAATCTCTTCACAATCCTGTCTTCAAGAGAGTGATAGGTTATCACACAGAGACGTCCACCTTTTTTCAATATTTTCAGGGCATTTGACAGCCCCCCGGACAGTTGGTTCAGTTCGTCATTCACAGCAATCCTCAATGCCTGAAAAGTCTTTGTAGCCGGATGCATCCTTCCCCGCTTTCTGTATACCCTCTCAACAATGGCGGCTAACTGCAAACATGTCTCAATCCTCTCCCTCTTCCTCTGCTTCACGATTTCCCTTGCTATCTGCAATGCCTTCCTCTCCTCACCGTATTCCCTGAGGATTCTCTCTATATCACGTTCGCTCCATCTATTAACAATCTCCCCCGCTGTTACCGGCAAATCCCTGTCCATCCTCATATCAAGGGACTCCCTTGAATTAAAGCTGAACCCACGGCTCTCGTCCTTCATCTGTGTCATGGAAAGTCCGAGGTCCATAATAACTCCGTCTATCCCGTGATAACCCAGGGCCATTACCTTGTCTGCCATGTCGGAAAAACTCCCGTGCACATACCTGACCCTCGGGTCATTTATTTTAATCGCTGCCCTTTCAAGGGCCTCTTCATCCCTGTCCAAGGCAATGACACCCCCCCCCGATCCCAGCCTTTTGAGCAATTCCCCTGTATGTCCCCCGCCACCAAGAGTTGCATCCAGGTATACACCATTGATAACCGGATTCAGCAGGGCCATCAGCTCCCGGGTGAGGACGGGAACATGTACTGTAACTGTATCTGTGACTGTATCCGACATCAACCCCTCACATCCCAAGTGATGCAAGTTCCTCCTCCATTACCTTTCTGTCGATCTTTGCAGGATTAACAACCTTATCCCATTCCTTCTTGTTCCATAGCTCCATCTTGTCAAACTGCCCGACAACCGCAACCTCACCGTTAATATCAGTATCCGTTCTGAGGGATGCAGGTATAAGAATCCTCCCCTGCCTGTCCATCTCGCACTCATGGGCAGAGGCCACAACCCTCCTCATCAGCCACCTCACCGACTCCTTCATCTGGGGCAGAGACCTCACCCGCTCTTCAAACCTCTGCCACTCCTCAAAGGGATAGAGGTAAAGGCATTTGTCAAAGGCCGCAGTGGTAACATAGAGTTTTGGGCTATAATTACTGAGGAGTATCGACCTGTAAGGGGCCGGAATCATTACCCGTCCCTTTGGATCAACACTGTAATAATATTTACCCGAAAATCCCGGCACGTCTCACCACCTTTTACCACATTCTCCCACCTCTTAATAATATTAAAGATTGGGGCGAATGTCAAGTAAAAAATGATGGACGGAAAAGGTATGCAGAATAATGCGGTTTCAGAGATTAATAAACACTGCATGGTAAATATCAGAGGATATCCCTCACCTTGCCTTTTAACGGTATCGCATAATAACCCGGGGCCTGTTTATAGCGCTCCGGCAGTACAAGAGAATCATCAGGTAACCCGGGCTCAGCCACTACCTCAAGGGTCCCCTTAAAATAGCCCCTTTCCAACACACAATTCCTGAGTCTGGCATATATATGGTCACCCTCCATGCTCACAGCATCAATCCGGAGGCTCTCACCCTTAAACGAGCCGGCCCCCTTCATATGATTAAAAAACTTCATTGGTATGTACAGTCCACCTTTACGTATATCTTTCAGGGCCATGTTTTTGACCTCAAAATACAGATTACCCTCCCCTCTATCCATAACTCCTGTCATATCCAGGCTCCCATTTCCCCTGATTGCCGAGTCAGCCATCAGGTCCAGACCCTCAAGCCTTACTGAGCGAACATCAATCGCTGCCCTGATGCCGTCCCTTTTCAGTAATGCCTCACCGGAAATCGTACCACCTGAGAGGTGACCTGTAAACGAGACCTTTACCCCGAAAAGGAGAAGGCTTAAGGGATCAATCCTTCCTGAAACCCCGTCTATGCTCAGGAGTTGTCTCCTGTTGTGCATTATCCTGACTTCCTCTATCCTAAAACCAAAGAACGGGGTCTTTTTAAACCCAATCAGTTCCGTCCTTATCCTGCCCCCCTGCAGCAAGCCCTCAATCCTCCCGGCCGCCCACCTGTCGGGAATCCCGGCATACCAGATACCTGTTACAATCAAGGACAGAAGCAGCAGCACGATAATCAATTTTTTCAGCATAAACTTCTGTCTCCTTGAATCAATTAGTCGGGATTGACAGCACAAAATCAAGAGCAAAGACCTGCGTTTAACCTCAGTGCACGCTGGTCAGATTGTCAGTTTGATGAAAATATTGTATAATTTTAACTAAACTTTTATCACAATAACAGAGTTGAACAGACAACAACCTTATTAATCCGCAGATTTCGCAGATGACCCGGATTATAAAAAAACATGATTAGAAAGGAGACAAAAACATGTTATGGAACAAAATATTACCGGTTATGGTCCTGATGTTGGCCCTCTTCCTTCCCGGCAAAGTCACGGCCCAGGAAGACCCCCTGAAAGTCGCTGAGGCCGTCACTGCCACCTCGGTAGAAAACCTCGTACCCCATGGGGTGTCGGATACATTTCCAGGCTCTGTTGAAAAACTCTATGCCTTCACCAGGATTACCGGCGCCACAAAAGATACCATCATCTGGCATCTATGGTTCTACGGCGACAAGCTGACGGCGGAAGTCAGACTCCCGGTTAAATCCGTAAACTGGAGGACCTACAGCAGCAAACGTATCTTCCCCGGATGGACAGGAGAGTGGAGAGTTGATATCACTAATGAAGACGGATTACTGCTTAAGACCCTCTATTTTACGGTACAATGAGAGGGCAAGGGGCAGAGGGCATAGCGTACTAAGCAAAGAGAAGAAAGGCATAAAATCGGGTGTTTATTTCTGAAGCTATACTTGACAGTCTCGTAAAAAATCAGAAATACCCTGTTCTGTCATTCTGAATCCCGAATCAAGTTCGGGAAATCTATATAAATCAAGAACTTATGAGACCCTGAAACAAGTTCAGGGTGACAATTAGGGACTCTTTACGAGTGCATCATACTTCCTTTGCCCTTACTATGTCACTATATTTATTTGCCAAGTTAACAATCCCGCCATCAGCGGGCCTCATTACTTTGCCAAAGGCTTCCTCCAAACAAAACCTCACGCTTTTGCCGGGTTGAAAGTATTTGACAATGTCAGCTATACTAAACTTATCCATTTCCATAAGAGAGCCTAAAAACTGAAATGGAGAAGATTAGTCGTTTAACCCTGATTTAACATTAACCTAATTCTGAAAGGAGAGCAATAAAGTTATGGAGATCATTCTTAGAGAAAACATTGAAACCCTCGGGAACATGGGAGATATTGTAACAGTTAAAAAGGGCTTTGCCAGGAATTATCTCCTGCCGAGAAACCTCGCTGTTGAGGCCAACCCAAGAAACATAAAGGAGTTTGAACACCACAAGAGGATAATCCAGGAAAAGGCAAACAAGGTCAGAAATGCTGCACAGATACTTGCGGAAAAAATCGCCTCCAAACCTGTTGTAATAAAGGCAAAGGCAGGAGAAGAAGACAAACTCTTCGGGTCTGTAACAAATATTGACATACAGAAGGCTTTGAAAGAGGCCGGGTTCGATATAGAAAAGAGAAAGATAATCCTTGAAGAGCCGATAAAGCGCCTTGGCGAATATACTGTCAAGATAAAGTTCCACCATGAGGTTACCGTCAATCTTGCTGTACAGGTAATCAGGGAAGAAAACGCTTAACCTGATCGATGACACTTCCAATCACATGTAATACTGAGAAAGAGATACACGAGAGGGATACGTTAATCAGTTATAACGGGAGCATGTATTTTCGCATTAATTGATTAAGGAAACCTGTCCCCTCAGTGATTTATACTCACAAATACCTTGGATAAACTGTTCACATCTGTTAAAGTGAAAGTACAACGGCCATGGCAACAATCGATGAAGCACTTGATAAGTTACCTCCCCAAAACTTAGAGGCAGAGCAATCCATACTTGGTGCAATCCTCCTTGATAATGAGGCATTACTAAAATCCCTTGAGGTCATGACTGCCGATGATTTTTACAGAAACACTCATCGCATGATCTTTAATGCCATGCTTGAACTCTTTGAAAAGAACGAACCCATTGACCTTATCACCCTTACAGACCATCTCAGGACAAAAAATCAGCTTGAATCCATTGGAGGGGTATCATATCTGTCTTCCCTCGTAAATGTCATTCCAACATCTGCCAATGTGAGATATCACTCAAAGATTGTTAAAGAAAAGGCCCTTATGAGACACCTGATCCGCTCTGCCACCGATATCGCAACCACGGTATATGAAGAAAACCTCCCTGCTGACGACCTCGTGGATTTTGCAGAAAAAACCATCTTTGAAATATCCGACAAACGCATCAAGGCGCCATTTTCCAAGCTCAAAGAGATTATTAAGGACAGTTTTGAGATGATAGAGCAACTCTATGACCGTAAAGAGGCCATAACAGGCGTGCCCTCGGGCTTCAGGGACCTTGATGAAGTGACAACAGGCTTTCAGCCGGGAGATTTGATTATAGTCGGTGGCCGTCCCTCAATGGGGAAAACCGCCTTTGCCCTGAATCTTGCCCAGCATGTAGGGGTTGAGTTGAACGAGCCTGTGGCGATATTCAGCCTTGAGATGTCAAAAAAACAGCTTGCCCTCAGGATGCTCTGTTCCGAGGCCATGGTCGACTCAAACAACGTCAGAAAAGGTTTTATCCGCAAGGAGGACTGGCATAAGCTGACATCAGCAGCCGGAAAACTCGCAGAGGCCCCGATCTTTATTGATGATGCCTCCAACACGTCGGTACTTGAAATGAGGGCCAAGGCAAGGAGGCTCAAGATTGAACACGGCCTCAGCATGGTGGTTGTCGATTATCTGCAGCTCATGCGAGGCAGGGGTAATTTTGAGCGCAGGGAACAGGAGATATCAGAGATATCCCGGTCGCTGAAGGCCCTTGCAAAGGAGCTGGACCTGCCTGTTATCGCCCTCAGCCAGCTGAACAGGGGGGTGGAGCTGAGGCAGGACAAAAGGCCGACACTTGCGGATCTCAGAGAGTCCGGGGCAATTGAACAGGACGCTGATGTAATAGTCTTCCTGTATCGTGAGGAGGTGTATTCCAAAAACAACAATGCCAACAAGGGCAAGGCTGAGATTATTATAGCCAAACAGCGTAATGGTCCGACTGCAACTGTATTGCTTACCTACCTTTCTCAATCCACCAGGTTTGCTGATTTTACAAATGCAACCTATGACGAGGAAGAAGAGGTGTTCTGATGATCAGAAAACCCGCTGTTGCAGGACAGTTTTATCCGGGAACACCAGAGGGTCTGACAGAGCAGGTCTCACAATATATCATTGACACCCCCCGGGAACCTGTTATCGGAGCTGTCTGCCCTCACGCAGGCCTCATATACTCCGGCCATGTTGCCGGTGCAGTCTATTCAAGGATTCAGCTTCCTGATACCTTTGTTTTCCTTGGGCCAAACCATACGGGCCTTGGTGAAAGAGTCTCACTCATGCCTTCCGGCATATGGGAAATACCAACAGGGAATTTCAGTATTGACGAGCTGCTTGCACACCGCATTTACAAAAATGCACCGGAAGTCATCAGCAAGGATACAAGGGCTCACCTGTTTGAACATTCAATAGAGGTCCAGTTGCCCTTCATAGCATACTTCAGCACAAATATAAAGATTGTACCCATAATCTTTATGCAATCCTCTCTCGATGAATGCGAAGCAACCGGAAAATCCATTGCAAAGGCAATAAAGGGTGTCGATTACCCGGTCACAATCGTTGCAAGCTCTGATATGAGCCACTATGTTTCAGACTCGCAAGCGAAATCCCTTGACAGTCTTGCCATCGAACAGATACTCTCCCTTGACCCTGAAGGCCTTTACAGCACGGTTCTGTCCAAAGGGATATCCATGTGCGGGTATTTACCTGTAACAACCATGCTTTATGCCGCCATCGAGCTTGGTGCTACCAAATCAGAACTCGTAAAATACGCAACTTCAGCAGAGGTAAGCGGTGATTACGATTATGTCGTTGGGTATGCGGGGATTATCGTTAAATAAAGCATCGGGTAAATAATTTTGGGGTGAAGGAGTGTTGGAGTTATGGAGTAACTGCAAAGGAAAAAATGGGGGCTTAATAAAAAAATGACCGATGGTGATGAAGAAAGAAGGGAAAACAAGAGATATGATGTTGATGGTATCGACGGGTGTCTCACCTTTGTCCTTAACGTTAAAATACTCAATATGAGTCTTGACGGGATGGCTGTTGAGGCAAACCATATGATCTCGGTTAATAAGGAATATACAATCAAGGCAAACCATAAAGGTGAAATTCTTAACCTGAAGGGGCAGGTGGTATGGTCAAAACTTTACAAGACCATAGTATCACCTGCAGGTGAAGTTGTCCCCATATACAGGGCTGGAATCAAATTTGAGGATGTTCTAAGTGAAAAGACACTGTCTTTGCTGAAATTTATTGAAAAAAACCGCATTCTCACGCTGGAAAAACGCATCCTCGGCCGTTTTAACCTGAAGCCCGGTGACGCACACATTCAATGCCCTCATAATTTCACAGTGAGAAAGATCAGTCTCTCCGGCATGCTTGTCGAGTCGGAGACACCCCTTAAAATAAATTCGGAATTCCTCATGACACTCACCAAATCAGGTGACGGCAAAGAGGTCTCTGTCAAAGGAAGGGTGGCAAGCCTGTTTGAACCTGAAACCAGTGACGCTCCTTACAGAATCGGGATTGAATTCGTTTCTCTTGCAGATAGAGACAGAAAGGTTCTCAAGCAATATATCGACTCCTTATTATAAATGACACACTGTGGTTGTATGTAAATGATTTGACTTTTTAACCCTGCTTAGGGTTAAATATATGTTCAGTTTGAGATATATGCATGCAGTCTGCATACTACGGTCTATTGTTACAGGATCAGGCTGAACCGGATTTAAATCGGCTAAGGAGGACTTTCGTTATGTACGCTATCATGGAAACAGGCGGTAAACAATACAGGGTATCGGCAGGACAGGTACTTAATGTTGACAGGATTGATGCAAACCCCGGGGATCCACTCAGCATTGACAGGATACTCTTTCTATCAAAAGAAGGAACAATGATTACCGGAACCCCGTACATAGAAGGGGCTACAGTCAAGGCATCAGTTGTTGAGACATCAAAGGACAGGAAAGTCATCGTATTCAAGATGAAACCACGTAAGGGGTACAGGAGACTCAGGGGACACAGGCAGTATTTCACAAAGATAAAGATAGATGACATAGTCTACGGAGGATAGAAATGGCTCATAAAAAGGGTGTCGGCAGTTCAAGAAACGGCAGGGATAGTGCATCACAACGTCTCGGCGTAAAGAGATACGGTAGTCAGGTTGTAAAGGCGGGAAATATTCTTGTCAGGCAGAGGGGCACTAAATTCCACCCGGGTTTTAATGTCAAAAAGGGTAGAGATGACACTCTATATTCCTTGATTGACGGTGTTGTGAAGTTTGAAAGGAAAGGCCGGACAAAGATGAAGATAAGTGTATACCCCTCAGAGGCAGTGAGTTAAAAAATTCAGGGTCTCTTTATCCCTGCGAGGCCCTTGTCTCAATCATATCTGATTATACCCGGGGCTCTTTCTCCAAAAAGCGTCACCAGATTGAAAACCTGCCCCTTTTGAAGTCTGTCCTGCATGGTCCCAACCATCCGTCCCCCTCTGATTGTGTATAATTCCATTGAACAAGGAAAAAAGCAGAGTCTGTTAATTTGTGATATACTTTCCCCTTTATTAAAGGGGTTTTAGGGGGATTTTTAAGTGAAGTTTATTGATTATGTAAAAATAGAGGTTAAGGCCGGTGACGGCGGCCGGGGATGTGTCAGCTTCCGGAGGGAAAAGTTTATCCCAAAGGGAGGGCCTAACGGAGGAGATGGAGGCAGGGGCGGACATATAATTATACGGACAGACCCGCAGCTGTACACCCTGCTTGACCATGTATACAGGAAGACATACCGGGCACAACGCGGGCAGCACGGAATGGGCAAGAAGATGCACGGCCGTGACGGTAAGGACCTGATTATCAGTGTTCCGGTGGGCACTGTTGTAAAGGATGCCGAACCCGGAGAGGTGATTGCAGACCTCGACACCCCACTTGCCGGGATACTTGTTGCAAAGGCTGGACGGGGTGGACTCGGCAATGCCCATTTTGCCACATCCACAAGACAGGCGCCAAGGTTTGCCCAGCCCGGAGAACCCGGAGAAGAGAGAAAGATTATTCTCGAACTTAAACTCCTTGCCGACGTCGGACTAATCGGGCTTCCCAATGCCGGGAAATCCACACTCATAGCCGCCATATCCTCGGCAAGACCCAAAATAGCTGATTATCCATTCACCACCCTGAAACCAAATCTCGGGGTAGTAAAGACCGGGAATTTTCAGAGCTTTGTGGTTGCCGATATACCGGGGCTGATCGAAGGCGCGCACAGGGGTGTCGGACTCGGCTTTCAGTTCCTCAGACACGTTGAAAGGACAAAACTGCTCATGCACCTCGTGGATGTCTCTGAAATGACCCCCGGTGACCCTGTTGACAACCTGCTTAAGGTTAACCGTGAACTCGAGCTTTACAGCAAGGAACTTTCAGAGAGACCACAAACAGTTGTTGCAACAAAGATAGATGTTGCCTCAAAAGAGCGGGTCAAAAGATTGAGAGAATATTGCAAAATGAAAGGTATGCCATATCTCGAAATATCTGCCATGACAGCCAGGGGGGTCACGGAGCTGGTCTCCCATCTTGCACTGGAGGTCAAAAAACTGAGAGAGCAGGAAGAAAAACAGGCAGAAAAATGAGGGCAGTCATAAAAATAGGAAGCAGCCTCCTCACTACCGGCAACAGTCTTGATGAATCAAGGATAGGGGCGCTGGGAACGGACATCTCGGAGGTGCACTCCATGGGAAACGAGGTAATTATAGTCTCCTCCGGAGCAGTTGCCGCAGGCATGAAAAAACTGGGACTCAAACGAAAACCTTCTGATATCAGACATAAACAGGCCGCTGCCTCTGTCGGACAGAGCACACTCATGTGGGCCTATGAAAAGAGTTTCAGCATACACGGTAAAAAGGTGGCACAGATTCTCCTCACAAGGGATGCCTTTTATGACAGGGTAAGATACATAAATGCAAAAAACACCATTCTGACCCTTCTTGACTATAATATCATCCCTGTTATCAATGAGAATGACTCCGTGGCCATAGATGAGATAAAGTTCGGAGACAACGACCAGCTTGCCTCCCTGGTAGCAGGCCTGGTGGATGCAGACCGGCTCGTAATGCTCTCGGATGTTGACGGACTATACACAAGGGACCCCCGGCGTTACAAAGGCGCCGGGCTTATACCTGTAGTTGAAAAGATAACACCTGAGATTGAAGCGTTATCAGGAGGAACCGGCAGCCTCGTTGGTACCGGAGGTATGTACTCAAAAGTCCTCGCCGCAAAAAGGGCCATGCAATGCGGCATCAGGGTAAATATCATAAGCGGCAAGGCGCCCGGACTGCTCATGTCACTATTTCAGGGTAACCCCTGCGGCACGGAGTTCAAACCGCGGGGAAAAAGGATCCCGGCCAGAAAGGGCTGGATTGCCTTTGGCCTGCGGGCCAGGGGCAGCATTATGGTTGATAACGGGGCAAGGGATGCCATCCTTTCAAGGGGAAAGAGCCTCCTGCCCTCCGGGATAATCTCTGTTGAAGGGAGTTTCGGAGCCGGCGATGCTGTATATTGTACCGACGGGGGGGGTAACAGATTTGCAAAGGGTCTCACCAATTACTCCGCTGAAGAGGTCGGCAAACTAAAAGGGCTCCGCACCTCAGAGATAGAAAAGACCCTCGGATACAGATATTCCGATGAGGTTATCCATAGGGACAACCTCGTTGTGCTACAGGGATAGCCAAGGAATCGCCCTAAGTTGAATAAACCTTCTGAAACCGGTTGATCTTCTCTGTCAGCTCTTCAACGGTAATCATCTCGCCCCCGCTCCTCCCGTAAAACCTTACTTCCGAGAGACCATCAACTGCAAGTCTGACATCCTCAACCATTTGACCAAGGTTCAGCTCTGCCACAAGAAACCTCTTGCCCATACGGGCAAGGTCATTTATCTGCCCTTCGGGAAAGGGAAAGAGCGTTACAGGTCTGAAGAGCCCTACCCTCCTTCCGTCTTTCCTCAAAGACCTCACGGTTGACAGGCACACCCTTGCAGCTATTCCGAATGCAACAATCACCACATCTGCATCATCAACCATATAGGACTCATACATAACGTCCTCCTGCTTCATCCTCTGATACTTCCCCTGGAGCTTCAGGTTCTGCATCTCAAGCTCACCCTCCCCGAGATAGAGAGACTTAATCACCCTCGGAGGTCTTGACCGGCAGCCGTCAAGCACCCAGTCCTTTGAAGGCAGGGCAGGCGGCACATACTCAACCGGAACAAAGGGTTCCATCATCTGTCCAAGAACTCCGTCTGCAAGAAGCATTACGGGATTTCTGTATTCATCAGCCCTGTCAAAGGCCTTCATCGTAAGTGCCCATAGCTCCTGATGACTGAAAGGTGCATACACGAGTAACCTGTAGTCACCGTGACCGCCGCCCCTTGTTGACTGAAAGTAATCCTGCTGACTGCCTGATATATTACCAAGCCCCGGACCGCCCCGCTGGATATTAACGATAACCGCCGGAAGCTCGGCCCCTGCCAGGTAGGATATCCCTTCCTGCTTGAGGCTTATCCCGGGAGAAGAAGAGGAGGTCATTGCCCTTACACCCGCTGCAGAAGCGCCATAAACCATATTTACGGCTGCAAGCTCACTCTCCGCCTGTATAAAGACACCCCCGGCCTCGGGCATTCTCCAGGACATGTATTCGGGGATTTCATTCTGGGGGGTGATAGGATAGCCGGCATAAAAACGGCAGCCAGCCACAATTGCAGCCTCTGCAACAACCTCATTGCCTTTCATCAAAAGAGATTCAGTCATCAATCAACCTCTTTTCAGATTACGAACCTCTTTTATCCTGTTTTCCTCATCCATGATCAACACTCGTGGTACGGCAGCAGATATCTCATCTTCATCCATCCAGGAATATGAAAATATGATTATCCTGTCACCGGGAATGGCTTTTCTTGCAGTTGGACCATTGAGCATAAAGCCCCTGCTCCCACGTTCGCCGGGAATGATGTAGGTTGTAAATCTCTCTCCGTTACCAAGATTACTTACATGAACCTGCTCATAGGGCAGCATCCCTGCCGCCTCCAGTATATCTTCATCTATGCTTATACTCCCCTCATACCGGAGGATACAATCCGTAACCGTGGCCATGTGAATTTTGGCCTTTAACATGCATCTGAACATTTATCCTTACCTGCCTGTTCTTTTTCTTTATATTAATATTTTCAGGGGCATCAACGAAAGTTAAACCCTGGTGTCATGTCAACCTTTTTAATGTCGGGGTGTTGGAATCGTCATTCCCGCTACGTCGGGAATCATATCCCTCTTTGATTCCGGACATTCATCCTTCGTAGTACTACGGAGAACAGAAGCCGGAATGACACTTGAGAGTTGATATAACAATTGGTACATACTTCAATTTTTATTCAATAATTCTTGGAACCCGGTAAAAACCGTCTGTGACCTGATGGGCATTTTTCAGGGCCTCCTCCCGTGGCAACGAGGTCCCCGGCACATCATCACGAAAGACATTCTTTATGGGAATTACATGACTGGTGGGTTCAACCCCGGATGTATCCAGTTCGTTCAGTTTATCAACATAATCCAGTATCTCATTCAACTGGGCACCGTAGACATACTTTTCATCCTCTTTCAATCCCAGCCTTGCAAGCCGGGCTATATGTTCAACATCACTGCCGGATATCTTCACCTCTTTAACCTCCGGATTCACTGCACATCATAAAAAGGAAGGCGAGGTAACCTCGCCACTACTGTTATGTGGTCTGTTATGCTCTTCACCAACAACAAAGAATCAAAGTCTTATATCCTCTCTAATTGTGCAAACTTCAGTGCCAATCTCTTTATCCCTATTCCCGGAAAGTTTACACAGACCTTAAGGTCCTCACCCTTGCCATAGCAATCCCGTACAACGCCTATACCCCACTTTGGATGCCGGACACGACAACCGGTCTTATAGGGAAAGGCGTAAACAACCACCTTGTTCCTGGCAAAACCTTTATCCTTCACCCCGTTACCTGAAACCCGCTTGCATGCAGCCTTTTCCACCCAATGACAATGCTCCCGGGGTATATCCTTCAGGAATCTTGAAGGCTCCTGTTCCTGCCGCTTTGAGAATATCCTCCGCCTCCTTGCCCCGGTAAGACAGAGAATGTCTTTCGCCCTTGTCATTCCAACATAAAAAAGACGCCTCTCTTCATGGACTTCCTCTTCGTTGTCAGCAGATTTAAAATACGGGATCAGGCCTTCTTCAATGCCGACAATAAAGACCACCGGGAACTCAAGCCCCTTGGCGGTATGAAGGGTCATCAGCGAAATGGCATCACCAGGCATGGATTCATCGAGTCTTGTAACAAGCGAAACCCTGTCAAGGAACTCATCGATTGACGACCCCTCGGCAGAGACCATTAACTCGGTCAGGTTCTGGATTCTCTGCTCTTCAAGCTCCTCGGCATATGAGGTCAGTTCTACAACCGACTTGATAGCCTCAGAGGCTGCTGAGTCCTTGAGTCCCGACATCCCGTTTACAAGTTTGACAAAGACATCAAGTTTGTCTATAACGGCCCGGGAAGAAGACTTTGCCTTACAGATACGCCTGATTGCCTCAAAAAGACTAATCCCTCTCCTCTTGGACTCCTGCTCAATCTTGTTAAGTGTGGCAGAACCGATTCCCCTGTGGGGGGTATTGATTATTCTTCTGAGGCTGACATTATCATGGTGATTCACACAGAGTCTGAGATAGGCTATTATGTCCTTGACCTCTTTTCTCTCGTAGAAACTCATTCCTCCAACTACACGGTATGGAATCCCCTCTCTCCTGAGAGCCTCTTCTATAACCCTTGACTGGAGGTTTATACGGTAAAGCACCGCCATGTCCCTGTAATTGTAAACACCCTTGAGATATATATCCTTGATCGTCCTTACAACATACTTTGCCTCATCTTCCTCAACAGGGAGCCAGTAGAAAAAGACCTTCTCCCCCCTGCCGCGGTCGGTCCAGAGGTTTTTTGCCTTTCTCCGGGGGTTTTTAGATATGATGGCACCGGATACATCGAGAATGTTTTGAGTACTGCGGTAGTTCTGCTCAAGCTTTACAACCTTGACCCCCGGAAAATCCTTCTCAAGGTTAAGGATATTCTTTACCTCTGCGCCCCTGAAGCGATAAATACTCTGATCGTCGTCACCCACTGCAAAAATATTGGAGTGACCGGATGCAAGGAGTTTAACCAGCTGATACTGGGCACGGTTTGTGTCCTGGAATTCATCCACCAGGATGTAGGCAAACTTTTCAGTATACTTCCGGAGCACATCAGGATGTTCCTGAAAGAGCCGTACGGTAAGCATTATCAGGTCATCAAAATCAAGGGCGTTACACCGCCTCAGCTCATCCTGGAATCTTATATAGACCTTGGCGAGTTTCTCGTCAAAGCCAAAACCATCACCGGAAGAGAGAAACTCTTCAGGGGTAACCATGGATGCCTTCAGTGAACTTATCCTTGAAGCAACCCCCCTGTACAGGGCCTCATATATCTTTAACTCCCTGAGTATATGCCTTATCAGGCTATGCCTGTCACTTTCGTCATAAATTACAAATTCAGGCCTGTATCCCAGTGCCGTTATATCACTTCTGAGAATCCTGTTACACTGGGAATGGAAAGTCCCTATCCAGCACCCCTTCAAATCCTCTGAAATAAGCGAAGATATCCTCTCCTTCATCTCATTTGCAGCCTTATTGGTAAAGGTAACTGTAAAGATGGAAGACGGAGGGATTTTCTTTTCTTTTATAAGGAGGGCATACTTGTGGGTTATGACTCTGGTCTTCCCGCTTCCGGCACCTGCAAGCACTAAAAGAGGCCCGTCCGTATGAAGCAGCGCCTCTCTTTGTTGAGGATTCAGGCCATTTTGCAATTCTTCTTTGCTCATCTCCCATTCCCCCTTTTGTTTAGTACAGAGACCGGAGTACTCAAAGAAGTTCCGAAACTGGAAAGTTGAGGATACTGAATAGTGAAAACCCCGACTTCCTAATTTCCAAACTTCTTATCTTCTCTCTGTTTTCCCTGTACTCCCGGCTTTTTTTATATTTCTGAAAATTAAAGACTCCAGCCACAATTCTCCTCTGTTCTATGATGCAAACTCCAGGGTATCTATTAGAATAACAGATTTCCGCCTTCTAAATCCATTGACAGGGCCTATTCAACAGTCACACTCTTGGCAAGATTCCTTGGCTGGTCAACATCACACCCCCTCAACACCCCGATATGATATGCCAGCAACTGGAGGGGAACAGCCATAAGCACTGCCTCCAGATAGGGATTTGTATCGGGTATCCCGATGGTATAATCAGCTTGCCGAACCTCTCCCAACAGGCTATCACTCATAACGACTACAGCCTTCCCGCCCCTGGCCTTTACCTCTGATATGTTGGACAGGACCTTTTCCTTCAGCACACCGCGCTGCACCAGGAATACCACGGGCACATCTTCATCTATCAGGGCAATCGGGCCATGTTTCATCTCACCTGCCGGATAGCCCTCTGCATGTATGTATGAAATCTCCTTCAGTTTCAATGCACCTTCAAGTGCTATGGGATGTAGAATCCCCCTGCCGAGATAGAGAAAATCCTTTGCCTTAAACAGCTCTTTAGCCACTGCAACTATTGCATCTTCACTGCTTATAATCTTCTCTATCTTTTCAGGTATTCTCAGTAGCTCTGCAATCATGCCCACGGCATCCTGTCCCCCTAATCTCCCCCCGATTCTTGCCATTATCAGAGAGAAGAGATACAGTGAAAACAGTTGGGAAGTAAATGCCTTTGTGGAGGCCACACCGATCTCCGGCCCTGAGTGGGTATAGAAAACTGCATCCGCCTCCCTTGCAGAGGTTGCTCCCAGGGCATTACAGATGCTGAGGGTCCGGGCACCACGCCTCTTTGCCTCCCGCTGCGCTGCAAGGGTGTCTGCCGTCTCTCCGGACTGGGTTATGGCAATAAACAAATCCTTGTCACCTATTAATGGCCGCCGGTAGCGGAATTCCGAAGCAAGGTCCACCTCAACAGGTACTCTCGCTATCTGCTCTATCATATACTTCCCTGCAAGTGCTGCATGCCAGGACGTCCCGCAGGCGCCTATAAATATGCGTTCAATGCCTCGCAGCATCCCCTCATCAAGCCCGAACTCGCTAAGGTTAACTTCACCCCTCTCAGGGAAAATCCTGCCGCGCAGGGTATCGGAGAGGGCCCGGGGCTGCTCATGAATCTCTTTAAGCATATAATGCTTATAGCCGCCTTTATCAGCGCCGGCAGCCATCGGAGGTATAAACTCAATCTCCCTCTCAAGGGTATTGCCATTGAGGTCCATGATCTTATACCCTTCCGGGCTGAGTACAACCATATCGTTATTCTCGAGAAAGATTACCCGTCCCGTCCTTGCATGAAAGGCAGGCACATCAGAGGCAAGGAAGAACTCTCCTTCACCTATACCAAGCACCAGGGGACTGTCCTTCCTGACGCCGATCATCTTCTGCGGGTCCCGGGCAGAGAGGACCAATATGGCATATGCCCCCCTGACATCCTTGAGGGCCATCATTACAGCCTCTTCAAAGGTATAATCCCTGCTGTATCCGTCTATCAGGTGACATAACACCTCGGTATCGGTCTCCGAGGTAAACCTGTAGCCCCGTTCCATAAGCTCTTTTTTGAGATCAAGATAGTTTTCAATAATCCCGTTATGCACAAGGACTATATTATCCGAACTGTGAGGATGGGCATTATATTCAGACGGGACACCATGGGTTGCCCACCTCGTATGTCCTATGGCCACATTCGCTACAGGCTTATCCCTATAAACAATAGCCTCCAGGTCCTTAATCTTCCCCTTACACCTCCGGACCTCTATCCCCTTGTCCGTGGGAAAGGCAACACCTGCTGAATCATAGCCCCTGTATTCAAGGTGTCTCAACCCTTCAACTACAAGATCAACTGCATCGTCTCTGCCTATATATCCTATTATTCCACACATGGTTCGTTATTTTTTCTTTTTCCTTTTTTTGGCCCATCCCTTTATATGCCTCTCCGGAGACCTGCTGATCGCAAGGGCACCTGAAGGAACATCCTTTGTTATGGTTGACCCCGCACCCACATAGGCCCCCTTTTCCACCCTCACCGGTGCAACAAGCTGCGTATCGCTCCCTATAAAGACATCGTCCTCTATAACTGTCCTGTGCTTTTTCACCCCGTCATAATTACAGGTAATGGTGCCTGCCCCTATATTTACCTTCCTTCCCACATCCGCATCTCCGATATAGCTGAGATGCTGCGCCTTTGCGCCCTCACCTATAGTCGATGCCTTCACCTCAACAAAATTACCGATCCTGGCATCCTTCATAATCCTCGCCCCGGGCCTCAGCCTGGCAAAGGGTCCTATAATGGTATTGCCCTGTATTTCGGCTGATTCAATAACCGATGAATCCTTTATGGTGACCCCGTTACCTACGGTGCTGTCCGTTATTCTTACATCCGGATAGATGACGCATCCGCTGCCGATACTCGTCTTTCCCTCAAGGTAAACATTGGGGTAGATATGTGTGCCCTCTCCTATAACCACATCCGGATGGATATAAACCGCTGTCTCATCCATAAAACTCACATCCCTCTCAAGCCAGTACCTGACGGTCTTCTCCCGCAATATCCTCTGGGCCTTCAGCAGCTCCTCCCTGGTATTGATACCCATAAATTCCCTCTCATCACCGGAGCAGTAAACTCCGCATCCCAACCCCTTTTGAGAGGCAATCTCCAGGATATCCGTGAGATAATATTCACCCTTTTTGCTGTTAAGTCCTATCTTCTTCAGCAGGGTCAGGGTCCGGGGCTTAAAGAGATAGATACCGCTGTTTACCTCTTCTATTTTCCTCTCCTCTTCAGTGGCATCCTTTTCCTCCCTTATTCCGAGGGGAGTGCCGGATATGTCCCTTAATATCCTTCCATAGCCGGTCGGGTCCCCTGCAATAAAGGACAGGAGGCTGAGGCTCTTCCTGGAGCGTCTGTGTTTAGTTATGAACTTCCTGAGTGTCATGGTACTGACAAGCGGGGTATCACCATTGACAACAAAAACGTCTCCCTGAAATCCCCTGAGCGCCTTTCCTGCACTCATGAGGGCATGGGCTGTGCCCAGTGGCGCCTTCTGCAGGGCAAACCGAACGTCCCCTGATTTCAGCGCCCCCTTTAAAACCCTTTCATTGTCCCTTCCCGCAACAACAATAACCCTCTCAGGGCCAAGTCCCGACACCGCACGCAGGACATAATGGATCATCGGGATGCCGTTAAGCTTGTGCAGCACCTTTGGGATGGTTGATCTCATTCTCGTCCCCTCTCCCGCTGCAAGCACCACACAGGCAAGTTTCTTTTTCATGACTTCAACCTCACCCTTATCTTAAGCGTAAGCACCTTCCTGCCCCTGACAACCTTTACAGGCATCAACTCTCCCTCTCTCCTGCCCATCATGGCCTTCTTCAAATCATCCATTGAGGTCACCCTGGTCCCGTCGATATCAATTATTATATCTCCCCCGAGATAAAAAATTATTCCGCTGATCTCAACGGGTCTGTTGCCACCCCTGATACCGGCCCTTGCAGCCGGGCCTTTCGGGTCCACTTCAGAGACGAGTATACCTGTATCAACAGGGAGCCTGAATGCAGTGGACAGCTCCTTCCAGAGCGGCACACCTGTTATTCCGAGCCAGGGCCGCTTCACCCGGCCATACTTGATCAGGTCGGGTATCAGGCTCTTTGCCGTATTTACCGGTATGGCAAATCCAATCCCGACATTGCCCCCTGACGGGCTGAAAATAGCGGTATTTATACCAACAACCTCTCCTGATGTATTTATCAGGGGTCCACCCGAGTTTCCCGGATTTATCGGTGCATCAGTCTGTATAACATTCTCTATCACCTTGCCGGACTCTGTTGTCAAAGGCCGCCCCAGGGCACTGATAATCCCTGTGGTAAGGGTAGAGTTCAGTCCAAAGGGATTGCCTATGGCATAGACCTTCTGGCCGACCTGGAGTGTTTCCGAATCACCAAGCTTCAGGGGTATCAAACCCTTTACGCGGGGTATCCTGATAATGGCTATATCGTTTTGCGGGTCAGCCCCGACAAACGTTGCCTTGTACCTGTTTCCGTTACTCAAGGTAACGGTTATCTCTGAAGCACCCTCTATCACGTGATAGTTGGTGAGCACGTAACCTGTGGGGTTAATTATGGAACCGGTACCGGCACCTTTACGGGGGTATATTGAAAAAAAATCCCTTATCAGGGTCGTGGTTGTAATATTGACAACCGAGGGGCTTACCTCTCTGTAAACCCTTATGTTGATCGTCTCTTCAGGGGTAAGGGCGTAAGTGCCGGTAACCAGGGTGAATACTACGGATACTATCAAAGTGAGCAGGAGGCCCTGCCTCGATAAAATGGATTTCCACGGCAGACGCAAGGAAGAATCTGTCTCTGATGTAGAATAACTCATATATAAATCTTATAGAGCATCATCTGATATTCCTGTCATTGTCTATTAATTTTCAACATTGGCTATCACTTCATCAGGGATGTCAAAGTTTGCGTAGACATTCTGTACATCATCAAGGTCTTCAAGTATCTCCATGAGCCTGATCATCTTCTCTGCCGTACTACCATCCAGGGAGACACAGGACTTTGGAAGCATGGTTATCTCCGCCACAGAGACGGGGATACCCCGTTCCAGAAGCACATCCTTAACCTTTTTAAGGTCTTCGGGGGCTGTAATTATCTCGTAGTGAGCTTCACTGGGATCATTCTTCATATCCTCTGCACCCGCATCAATGACAATACTCATAAGTGTATCCTCGTCAGTGGCCGACTTCTCAACAAGAATATATCCCTTTTTTTCAAACATCCAGGAGACACAGCCTGCCTCACCAAGGCTCCCGCCATGCTTGCCGAGCATGTGTCTTATCTCCGCCACTGTACGGTTCTTGTTGTCTGTAAGCGCCTCGATAAGCAGGGCCACTCCGCCGGGGCCATATCCTTCATAGATGGCCTCCTCATAAGAGGCCCCCGGCAACTCACCCGTACCCTTTTGTATAGCCCTTTTTATATTATCGTGGGGCATATTTGCCTCTTTTGCCTTCTCGATTGCCGTCCTCAACCTCGGGTTCATTGCGGGATCCTCACCCCCAAGCCTGGCAGCAACAGCTATCTCCTTGGCTATCTTTGAGAAAAGTTTGCCCCTCTTGACGTCAACTACAGCTTTTTTGTGTTTTATTTGAGACCATTTGGAATGTCCCGACATACTGCCCCCGAATATATAGAAATCCTGCTATCCACAGTCATACGGCTTGCTGCGAAATACTATGCCTGGAAAGTTCTGCGGCACTGTAGGATTCTGCATTGCTGTTTATCTTTTATAATAACGAGCTGAAGCCTTTGGTGTCAATGATTTCACAATCGAAAGCCTCGGCCCTCAGGGCTTCCCTGCAAGCCCTTTGATGCTATTCTAATCCTAATTCTTTTTTTGCTTCTTTTAAATCAACCATGGAGGCATTTGCTTCTTCCTGTTTTGCTTCTCTGAGAACCTTTAAATCTTCATAATCTTCCAGTTCTTCCTGTATTTTTATAAAGTCTTCATAGGTCAGAACTACAAACTCTTTCTTTCCATCCTTTTCAAGTATTTTGGGTCTTATTGTAATCATCTTCCGCTCCTTATTTATACGCTTCTTTTCTATGCCTTATTCTATAAACTATTATCTTCTCATCTTCTATTTCAAACAATACTCTATAATCACCTGCTCTCAAACGATACTCTGGAGAATAGTTGGCCAAATGCTTCACATCTCCTTTCAAACCGTCAGATAAATCTTCTATTGCTTCAAATATTCTCTTAAGATGGTCCCGGGAAATTTTTTGCCATCTTTTAAAGCCCTTGGTTTAAAAGCAATAATATGTTTTTGCATTCTATCAGCATCAGCCCTGAACTGATCGCTTCAGGTTACTCGATCTGATAGTCCTTGATCTTTGTAAGAAGTGTTTTATAACTTATTTTCAGCAATTCCGCAGCCCGTGTCTTGTTCCACCTTGTGCTCTCAAGTGCCTTTCTGATCCTTAGAGTCTCCGCAAGTTTCAGGGCAGCCTTGGTTGTCTCCTCAAGGGGGCCATCCATCGGAAGTCCCTCAATGGAAGAATTGACTTTCAGCGCCATCAGGGAGATATGCTCCGGCAGGATGGTATCACCATCTGCAAGGATCATTGCGCGCTCAATTGTATTTTCAATCTCCCTCACATTTCCCTTCCAGTTATACTCCATGAGCAGCTTCATGGTCTCACGTGATATTGTCTTCGGCTTTATCTTCATCTCAGCAGCATACTTGTTAACAAAAAATTCCGCAAGCATCGGAATGTCGTCTCTTCTTTCCCTCAGTGGCGGGATAAATATGGGAAAGACGTTCAGCCTGTAATATAAATCCTCTCTGAACTTACCCTCCTGAATACAGGAGGCCAGATCCTTGTTGCTTGCTGCAATCACCCTGACCTCAACCTGAATCGGTCTTGTACCCCCAACGCGTTCAATAACGTGGTCCTGAAGTACCCTCAAAAGCTTTGCCTGAAGCGACATCTCAAGCTCTGCAATCTCGTCAAGAAAGATCGTGCCCTTATGGGCAAGTTCAAACTTCCCCAGTTTTCTCGCCTCAGCGCCGGTAAAGGCACCCTTCTCATGTCCGAACAGCTCACTTTCAAGTAATTCACGGGGAATGGCTGCACAGTTTATGGGGACAAAGAGGTTGTCCTTCCCCATACTCAGGTGATGTATCGCCCTTGCAAAGAGCTCCTTGCCGGTACCGCTCTCTCCATGCAAAAGAACCGTACTCTTTGTGGGTGCAACCCTCTGGACTTTCTGAACCACATCCTTAATCTTTGCACTCACCCCTATAATCCTCGGCAGGCCTGTCCTTGAAGAAACCTCCTCTTTCAGAAGAAGGTTCTCCCGGTAAAGCCGTCTTACTTCCAGCGCCCTCCTGACGATAACGAGCAGGTGATCAATGTCAAAAGGTTTTGTTATAAAATCATAGGCGCCCTGCTTCATCGCCTCCACTGCCACTTCTATGGTTCCATATGCGGTCATTATTATTACAGGAAGTGTGGGGTCTTCAACCTGTGCGGCCTTAAGCACCTCCAGACCATCCTTCTTCGGAAGTTTAAGGTCGGTAACAACAACGCCGACAGTCCTCTGCTGAAGCTGCTTTATACCTTCCTTTCCGTCAAGGGCTATAATACATTTGTAACCCTCCGAGCTCAGGGAAGCCTTCAGCATATCAGCCATGGACTTCTTGTCCTCAACTATCAGAATACTCTCCACTCCGGCCTCACACTCCTGCATCTTTAAGCGCCTCCCCGCAGAAACAATCCCTCTGCTGAGGGACCAATCCGATTGCCCCGGACAACAGGGTCTTTACAACTTCAGTGCTTCTGTTCATTGTTTCAACCACCTCTTTAACAGTAAGCTTCACAGGTGAAATTCCTGCTGCAAGGTTCGTGACCACGGACAGGGCCACGTAACACAATTCACTCTCACGTGCAAGCACTGCCTCGGGCATGCCGGTCATGCCAACAACATCAGCACTCATGGAGCTGAAAAAACCGATCTCTGCCGCTGTCTCAAGCCTCGGCCCCTCCACACATATATATGTTCCGGAGCTCTGAAGTTTTATCCCTCCGGCTTCTGATGCCCTGATAAAGCTCTCTCTCAACTCTGGACAATAAGGCTCTGTAAAGTCCACATGCACTACATC
The DNA here is from genome assembly GCA_036244995.1 of bacterium. Taxonomy (GTDB): domain Bacteria; phylum Nitrospirota; class Thermodesulfovibrionia; order Thermodesulfovibrionales; family JdFR-85; genus BMS3Bbin07. Next base: position 25,865 of record BTTF01000014.1, read on the forward strand.
ATCACCATCATAAAAAGTATTTACCCTGGACTTTGTAAAATCGATCAATTGATTAAGCAGCACGATATCACCCGGCCTTAAACTGCTGTTAATGCCGCCCACTGCACTGACTGCTATCACCCTTTCCGCACCCAGTTCTTTAAAACCCCGGATATTGGCACGGTAATTCACCCTGTGAGGGGGGATATTATGTTTATGGGAATGTCTCGGCAGAAATGCCACGGTCCTCCCGGATAATTCACCAATCATGAATTCATCGGAAGGAAGACCATAGGGAGTCTCAACGGCCCTCTTCTCATTGACCTTAAACCCGGGAATCTCGTACAGTCCGCTACCACCAATCAAACCGATCATAAAAAAAGACGCCCCTCCCCTTCGCGGAATATTTCCCTGTCTCGTGTTTTCGGTTTCATACTGATACCGGTAAAGAAAATGATATAATAGTTTACCATAAAATAGTAACATTACATGCTAACATTTGCTAACATTACATAACGTGGGACAGGAGGTTTCTTGTGATTGACCAGGATATATTGAGCAAGGCAATTAAAGTTGCACTGAAGCATGGAGGAGATTACGCCGATGTCTTTGTTGAATCAAAGAGGTCCTTATCAGTACAACTTGAGGATGGCAAGATCGAGAAACTCCTGAAAGGGACAGATGCAGGGGTTGGAATAAGGGTTATATTTCAGGGAAAAACTGCTTACGGATATACAAATGAATTCAGTCAACAGGCAATACTTGAGCTGGCGGAAACAGTAAGCAAGGCATCAAAAGGCCCTGCACCCCAAAAGACAATCGACCTCAGAAGCATCAACCCCGCAGTTGACTTTGTTATAAAAATACCGCCCGGGGAGGTAGAGTCCCGGAAAAAGATAGACATGCTGAAAGAGGCTGACCAGACAGCAAGGGCATACAATCAGAGTATCAAGCAGGTACTTGTGGTCTACAGGGAATCGGTTCAGACAGTCAGGATAGCAACCTCTGACGGGGTCATGGCAGATGACAGCAGGGTACACACACTTGCCCTTGTCCAGGTAATTGCGGCTGAAGACGGTACAATCCAGACGGGTTATGAGCCGGTGGGCGGACATACAGGATTTGAGCTGTTTGACGAGCATCCGTTGAATCTCATCTCTGAAAAGGCAGCCGGCAGGGCTGTTATGATGCTGAAGGCACGGAGGGCACCGGCCGGCCGCATGCCCGTGGTTATTGCTTCTGAGGCCGGCGGCACAATGATTCATGAGGCTATAGGACACGGCCTTGAGGCAGACCTTGCCGGTCAGGGTCTCTCTGTTTATTCAGAAAAACTTGGGCAGAATGTGGCATCCAGCCTGATTACGGTAGTTGACGATGCAACCCTGCCCAACAGGAGAGGCTCTTACAGATTCGATGACGAAGCAACCCCCTCACAGAGGACGGTACTTGTAGACAGGGGAGTGCTTGTGGCTTATATATATGACAGGCTGAATGCCCTGAAAGAGGGAAAGAGATCAACAGGCAACGGCAGGCGGGAGTCTTATCAGCACAGGCCGATACCCCGCATGAGCAATACATTTATTGCGCCCGGCTCAGACTCTCCGGAGGAGATTATCAGGTCTGTGCAGCAGGGACTACTTGTAAAGAAGATGGGGGGAGGCCAGGTAAACACCGTCACCGGAGACTTTGTCTTTGAGGTTCAGGAGGGGTACATCATAAAGGACGGACTCGTCGGAGAGCCTGTAAGGGGGGCTACGCTGACAGGTAACGGACCACAGATACTTAAATCCATGGATATGGTCGCTTCCGATCTCGGGTTTGCTATCGGAACCTGCGGCAAGGATGCGCAGGGAGTCCCTGTCTCTGATGCCATGCCTACAGTAAGGATTCCGGAAATAGTAGTTGGCGGTGAGGTAACATAGGGGATTAAGGATTAAGGGATTTATCTCAAATCACATGAGGGTATCGGTGCACTTGCGTAATCCGTGTTTGAGTATTACTGTGTAGAAAATGCCACATTTATGTAGCCACTCTGCAAATATTGTCACAAGACTTTGTTGCCTGTCAAGGCATTCACTCTGGCACCATTCTTGCTATGTTTAAATCCTTAATGATTATGCGACTACAAAGAACGATTAAAAAGCGGGCAACATTTGAGGGGATAGGACTCCACACAGGACGTGTTACAAAGATCACTCTCAAACCGGCTCCGCGTGACACGGGAATCGTATTTATAAGAACCGACCGCAGGACCATTATAAAGGCCCACATCGGCTCAGTCGTGGATACGGCCTTTGCAACCACGATAGGATATAACGGCACACGGATTAAGACCATCGAACACCTGCTTTCAACGCTCGCTGGTATAGGCATTGACAACCTTATCATTGAGGTCAACGGCCCGGAAATTCCCATTCTTGATGGAAGTTCCGCTGAACTCGTCAATGTAATTCTGGAGGCCGGAATCTCAAAGCAGGACGGAAAACGCTCCTATATCCGTATCACAAAGCCAATTACGCTCAATGACGGCCATACAGAAGTCACGGCAATTCCATATAACGGCAGGCGACTGACTTACAGTATTCATTTCAAACATCACTCATTCGGCACTCAGAACCTGAGTCTTGACCTCAACGAAGAGGTATTCATCAGGGACATAGCCCCGGCCCGGACCTTTGGTTTTCTTAAGAATGTGGAGATGCTCAGGGCTAACGGACTTGCAAAGGGTGGTTCATTTGACAATGCAATAGTTATAGGTGATCACGGGATACTCAATGAAACAGGATTAAGGTTTGATGATGAATTTGTCAGGCATAAAATACTCGACCTGATAGGAGACCTCTCTCTCATCGGTTATCCCATTCATGGTCATATAATAGCTGACAAGGCCGGTCATTCCTCACATATAAGGTTTCTCAGAAAACTCCTCGCCTCAGTGGATTCATGGGAACTCGTCTCCCGGGAGACCGAACTCAGCCAGTGTTATGCCACCGCTTACAATTAGACATCTATAATCAGATAATCCAGGCACCGATTTTTTAACCGCAGAGAACGCAGAGAACGCAGAGAAATACCAACATTTAAACCTCACAAGTACGTTGGCCGGCCTGTATATTTCAACACCTGAAGAAATATTGTACCTTCCCGTCCCGGTGGTTTATAATATTTTCACTGCATGTTTCAAAGAGAGATTCCTTTAGCAGGACGTATCCTATTCCCAGCTAATAAAATACGAAAAAAAGGGAGGCTGGAGAGCAATTTACAGCACTCCAGCCATAGAACGTTTCTACTTGAGTGCAGCGGCTGCCTTCTTTGTAACCTTCTTCCTGGCGGTAGCTGCCTTTTTTGTGGCCGTCTTCCTGACAGTAGCCGCTTTTTTTGCAACCGTCTTCTTGGCAGTGGTTGCTTTCTTTGCAACCGTCTTCCCGGCAGTAGTTGCTTTCTTTGCAACCGTCTTTTTGGCAGTGGCCGCCTTTTTTGCAACCGTCTTCTTTACAGTGACCGCCTTCTTTGCAACCGTCTTTTTGGCAGTGGCCGCCTTTTTTGCAACCGTCTTTTTTACAGTGGCCGCTTTCTTTGCAACCGTCTTCTTTACAGTAGCTGCCTTCTTTGTAACTGTCTTCCTGGCAGTAGCTGCCTTCTTTGTAGCCGTCTTCCTGGCAGTAGCCGCCTTCTTTGTGACTGTCTTCTTTACAGTTGCCATCGTCCTTTTCACCCCCTTTCTTCCCCGAATACGGGGTTTATAAAATCAGATTCTTCCGAAAAGAATCATCTTTTTCCCTTTTGTTATCTTTTTCATTTCCCCGGTCATCTGCTTCTTCATCTTTCTGAAGTCTGCCTCTGAAACCTGTCTGATATTAATTGTCACTTTAAACTCTTTTTCAATGTTTTCAAATGACTCCTTTAATGAAGCTCCACCACCTATAACAAAAAGATCAATGGAATCAGTTGCAAGCCCCTCGGCATAGGGGCCGGTAATAAAGGCAGCCTTGACTCCGGAAGCCCGCAATACAGACTTCAGGGCACCTGGCAGGCCAAGTGATTTTGTTATCAGGTTTCTGAGTTCGGGGAAAAAGGGGGAATTTGTGTTTGCCTGAAAATATCTCAGATTGGCAACCCTTTCACTGACGAGTATGCCCATCTTCTCAAGGTTATCAAGTTCTCTCTTGACTCCGGATGGATTTTTCCTCAGGATATTTGCAATCTCCCGAACATAGAACTTCTCGTTCGGGTTATTCAAAAGCAACGCCAGGATATCGGCCCTTACAGTTGAGGAAAATAATCTCTGCAACATAGCTTAATAATATACGATAATTCTATTTTTGTCAACAAAAATATACAATTCATGAATCTCCGGGATCCCTTGATACTCATAGTAATATTTAAATATATTGTTGCAGAGGCATTGTTTCTGCTGAATACAGCCTGTTCACAAATAGTCACGTTCTGTTTTGACCTGGAATCCGAAAGGAACGCCGCCGGGACAGAATAGTAAAAACCATGTC